>CACIPW010000012.1 GCA_902588635.1 uncultured Pelagibacteraceae bacterium
CAGTTACTTTTTTAACAGGACTTTATTTTCGATTTGTTGAAGAAAATAGAATGGCACTTGCAAATTTACAAAAAGAAGCAAAATTATTAAAAGAACGAGAACTTGCTGGAGATGTTCAGAAAAGTTTATTTCCTGATATTGGAAGATTTGAAAATTTCATTTATGCAAAAAACGTTCCTGCAAGAGATGTATCGGGAGATTATTTTGATGTCGTTAAAGTTGGAAAAAGTGAATATTTTTTTACATTAGCAGATGTATCAGGAAAAGGTATTAAAGCTGGTATGTATATGGCAAAAGCATCATCAATATTTAGAACACTTTCAAATTTATCATATCCTCTAGAAAAAGTTGTTTTTGGAGTAAATAATGAACTTGTTGAAGCTAAATTTAAGGGAATGTTTGTAACAGCAGTTTTTGGAAAATTTAACGTAGAAACAGGAGAGACTAGCTTTGTAAATGCAGGACACGAAAGTATTATGGTTTTTGATAAAAACAAAAATTTTGAATTTATTAAATCAGAGATGCCACCTATAGGAATTGTAAAATATTTTACTGAGTCAATGGTAAAATCAAGCACCATAAACTTGAAAGATAAAACATTTGTAGTTTATACCGATGGAGTTACAGAAGGTTATTTAAAAGACGGACAAGAGCTTGGGGCAGATGGAGTTAAAAAAATTGTAACAGATATGGAATTAGTTACCCCAAAAAATATTGTTGACTCCATAGCAAAAGAACTTGATTGGGGAGCTGAAAAATTAAGAGACGATATAACCTGCTTAGCAATAAATCTTAAAAATATAGAACTGGTAAAACCTATAAAGAAAAAGAGGGAAGAAAATAAAACTGATGGATGAAGCTATATTAAAAATAACCCAAAATATAGATACACTTTGGGTAATAGATTGCGCAATCTTGGTTTTCATTATGCAGGCGGGATTTATGTGCATGGAAAGCGGTCTTTCAAGACACAAGAATAGCATTAACGTTGCTTTAAAAAATGCTGCAGATTTTGGTGTTTCTGTTGTGATGTTCTGGACATTAGGCTTTGGACTCATGTTTGGTAAAAGTTTTAATGGTTTTATTGGAACAGATTTATTTTTCTTTTCTACTAATGTTTCACAATATCAAACATATTTTGTATTTCAGGCAATGTTTGTAGCAACTGCTGCTACAATCATATCTGGAGCTGTAGCAGAAAGATTAAAATTTATTGGATATTTAGTTATAACTGTTTTTTCTACAGGGCTTATTTATCCAATAGTAGGTCATTGGGCTTGGTCTTCAGGTTACCTTGGAGAAGCAATGAATAAAGGTTGGCTAGCCAATCAAGGCTTTGTTGATTTTGCGGGAAGCACAATTGTTCATTCTGTGGGAGGCTGGATTGCACTTGCTGCAGTAATAATATTAGGTCCTAGAATTGGAAAATTTTCGGAAGCCAACAGGGGAAAATTTACTGGATCAAGCTTTCCTTTAGCTGTGCTTGGAACCTTAATTCTTTGGTTTGGATGGTTTGGTTTTAATGGTGGAAGCAATGGAGCAATGAATGAAGCAGTTCCGCTTATTTTAATTAACACTTTTTTAGCAGCAGCTTTTGGACTATTAACAGGTTTAGTTGGTTCTTTTTTAATTCACAAAAAACCAGATCCTTTTTATGTTATTTTAGGTCCTCTTGCTGGTCTAGTTTCAATTACAGCTGCATGCAACTCTGTAACTTCAATATTGGCAATTATCATTGGTATTATTGGAAGCATTATTGCAATGATAACAACAGAAATTTTAAACAAATTTGAAATTGATGATGTTGTTGGGGCAATACCAGTGCACTTAGCAGCAGGGATTTGGGGAACGCTTGCAGTAGGTATTTTTTCAGATTTGGAAATACTTGGAACAGGCTTAACAAGGTTTGAACAAATTAAAATTCAATTAATTGGCATTTTATCGGTAGGTTTATTTTCATTTGTTATTTCATTTATAATATTAAAAATTTTGAATTATTTTTACCCTTTAAGAGTCAGCCCTCTTCACGAAGAGTTAGGGCTTAATATAGCAGAACACGGCGCTGTTTCTGTTGAACATGATTTAATTACTGTTTTAGACAAGCAATCAGATAGTGGTGATCTTAAAATTAGAGGTCCACAAGATCCATTTACCGCAGGAGGTGTTATCGGACTTTATTATAACAAAATGATGGATAAATTAGAATCGACTGAAGCTGAAAAAAATAAATGGAGAACTAGAATTTCTAAAGAAATAGAATTAGCTGTAAAAGTTCAAGAAAATTTTATACCTAAAAGAAATTTAGAAAATTACCCAGTAAAAGGTATAAATATTCCAGCAAGAGAAGTATCAGGAGACTTTTTTAGTTTTTATCCCAATAACGAAAACATTTATTTTATAATTGCTGATGTTGCTGGAAAAGGTATTCATGCTGGAATGGTAATGGCAAAAGCTTCTACTTTGTTTGAAGTTTTGTCTCAAGGCAAAGTGGATTTGGATGAAATGGCTTTTCATATGAATAATGATTTATTCAGTACTAAAACTGGCGGAATGTTTGTAACTGGAATTATTGGAAATTACGATGTAATTTCTGAAGAAATAAAATGGGTAAATGCAGGTCACCAACCAGCATTAATTAAATATCAAAAAGGTAATTTTGAAGAGTTTGAATCCAAATCTCCTCCATTAGGAGTTATTTTTCAAAAAAATAAATCAGTTTATCAAGTTAATAAAAAAAATTTAAATGGGCATCGATTTTATTCATTTACCGATGGTCTATCTGAAAGTTTAGATAAAAACAATGAAGAGATAGGAATTGAAGGAGCAAAAAAAATAATAAATAATAATTTTAATTCTAGCTTAACAGACGAATTAGACAATATGTCAAAAGAAGTTTTAAGCAATTCCAGTAAAGATAAACTTGATGATGATTTGACAATTTTGGTTATTGGAAAATAAATAATATTTTTTAATCTAAATTATCATTTTATAACTAATTAAAATGGCCTAAAATGGTCACAAATTGGCTTTATGTCGTTTATTTATTTTGTTTTAATAAGAATATATATAAAGTCATTTCAGGGAGAGATGAAAAGAATATTTTTTTTAATATCTATGCTTGCAATCTTAAATGGTTGTGCTCAATCAACTTCGTTTTTAGGCCCTAGTTACACTATGGTTAAATCAGGCAGCATAATTCAAGCAGGCAACTCTTTTGCTGCATCTTATGGCATTAAACAATTAACTGGCACAACTCCAGGAGAGTATGCAATGTCCTTTGTTAAGGACTATAAGGTTGAACCTATTCTTTTGACTGAAAATGAAAGGGAATGCCAAACATTCCATAGCTCATCTCTTACTGAGATTTTTTTTGAAACTTTAGACGGAATTGACTGTCTTAGAGATCCATTTAGTATTCTCAAGTAAATCAAGCAGAAAAAAAATTCAATTAGTAATTGAGTGTGTTTAACTTGTTTATGGAAACATAAACATAGATGATTTATTTATTATAATAAAAAATATGGATAAAAAAAAATTTAAAATTGGAATAGTGGGAGCGGGAATACAAGGTGTTTGTAATGCGCTATTTCTCCAAAAAAAAGGACACGATGTAACAATTTTTGACAAGGATGACCCTGGTGCAGTTTCAGCATCCTATGGAAATGCAGGTCATTTTTCACCTTACGCATCTTTACAATTAAATAGGACCGATGTTCTTGCAGATGTACCAGCTATGCTTATGAGCTCAACAGGACCACTTGCGCTTAAGTGGAATTATGTTCCAAGAATGATTCCTTGGTTTTTAAGATTTATTTTAAATTGTTCCAAAAAAAAAATGATGCATACAGCAAAATATATGCATCAAATTCTTGATCTGGCAATTCCTGCTTACGATGAACTTTTTGATGATGCGGATATGTCTGGTTTAATTGAAAAAAAGGGAATTATGTATATTTGGAATGATAAGGATTTATCAAGCAGAGAACTAGAAATTAAAATAAGAGATGAGCTAGGAATAGATCAAAGAATCTTATCACCAAAAGAAATTCACGATTTAGAACCAAATATTAAACCTTTTTATCATGGCGGAGTATTTTATGCTCAGGCAAAACACGCAAAAAATCCAAAAAAAATACTTTTAAAACTTTTTGATCATTTTGTTAAAAAAGGAGGAAGGTTTATAAAAATAAATATAAAAGACATTAATTTTGACAACGAAACTCCAATTTTACATAGCGAAGCACAAAAATTTATTTTTGATAAAATTGTAATTGCATGTGGTGCTTTTTCGAAAAGATTAACCGACAAACTTGAAGAAAAAATCCCTTTGGATACTGAGAGAGGTTACCATATTCATTTTAAAGGATTTGAACATTTATTAACAAGGCCAGTAGTTTTTGCAAATAGAGGTTTTGGAATTACTCCAATGGAACAAGGTTTAAGAGTTGTTGGCACTGTTGAGTTTGGTGGATTAAATAATCCTTTATCAAAACCAAGAATAAAAAATCTTGTAAATAATGCAAAATATATGCTTGATGGTTTACCTGAACATGATGATGAATGGTTAGGATTTAGACCTACGCTTCCAGATTTTTTACCAGTAATTGGACACTCTAAAAATTATAAAAATGTTTTTTATTCTTTTGGACACCACCATTTAGGCTGGACTTTAGGCGCAATATCAGGAAAAATAATATCTAAAATGATTTCTAATGAAAAAACTAATTTAGATTTGCAGCCATATAGCTCTTTAAGGTTTTCTTAATCTTGTGAAAAATAAAAATAACTTAGCTTATTTAATTTTAATTTTAACCACTATATTTTGGTCTGGAAATTTTATTGTAGGAAAAGCAGCAAGTACATATGAAATACCCCCTTTTTCGTTGAATTTTTTTAGATGGTTCTTTGCAGGATTAATATTGTTACCATTTACATTTAAAGAATTGATTGGAAAGAAAAAATATATTTTTAATAATATTGGTTTTTTTACAGTTCTTGGAATTACCAGTATTACAATATTTAATTCTATTGTTTATTATTCTTTATACTATACCCAAGTAATCAGTGGTATATTAATGATTTCAACTATACCTGTTTGGATCATTTTTATTTCATCAATTTTGAATATTGAAAGAACAAATATTTTTCAAATTATTGGGGTAGTTTTTTCTCTTACAGGAGTAATTTTTATAATTACAAAAGCTGATTTAGAAATAATTAAAAACTTAGATTTTAACAAAGGTGATTTGTCCATGGTTGTTGCAATGTTTTCTTGGGCCATTTATTCAGCGTTATTGAAAAGCAAAAAATACGAAATATCCCAATTTGCTCTGTTGCAAGTAGTTATAATTACGGGTTTAATATTTCTTACACCAATATATTTAATTGAGATGTATCTAGGAAATGTAAT
The DNA here is from genome assembly GCA_902588635.1 of uncultured Pelagibacteraceae bacterium. GTDB lineage: Bacteria > Pseudomonadota > Alphaproteobacteria > Pelagibacterales > Pelagibacteraceae > Pelagibacter. Next base: position 5,411 of record CACIPW010000012.1, read on the forward strand.
TGTGTTAGGAATACCTTTTGTATTAACATTAACTTATGTAGTTTTTTTTCCAGGTCTTGCTTCTTTTATTTTTTGGATAAAAGGAATATCTTTAATTGGCGCCAATAGAGCTGGAGTATTTTTACACCTTATGCCAATTTTTGGAGCAATAATGGCGATGTTAATTTTTGATGAAAAATTTATGTACTATCATATTTTTGGAGCACTATTTATTATAGTGGGAATAACCCTTTCAAATAAGAAAAAAAAAAATGATTAAAGTTGCAATATTGGATGATTATCAAAACGTATCAAAAGAATTTGTTGATTTAAAAAAATTGTCTGGAAAATATGAAATTAAAATATTTAGTGAACCTTTTTTAAATGAAGATGATGCTATTGAGCAATTGTCAGATTTTGAAGTTTTATTAATCATGCGTGAAAGAACACTAGTAACAAAAAAATTAATTAAAAGTCTAAAAAAACTTAAATTTATTATTACAAGCGGAATGAGAAATAAGGCCATAGATTTGGAAGCTGCAAAAAAAAATAAAATAATAGTTTCTGGAACAGATATTAACGTTAATCCCACAGCAGAATTAACTTGGGCATTAATTTTAGGTTTAGCAAGAAATATTAAACCTGAAATAGATAATATGTTTCAAGGGTATTGGCAAACAACAATAGGAGTTGAACTAAAAGGAAAAATTCTTGGTTTAATTGGATTGGGTAGAGTTGGTTCTCAAGTAGCTAAAATTGGAAAAGTTTTTGGCATGCAAGTTATGGCATGGAGTGAAAATTTAAATTTAGATAAATGTAAAGAATTAGATGTTTTGCCATCAAGCAAAGATGATTTATTAGAAAATTCAGACTTTGTTTCTATTCATGTACAAGGAGGAGAAAGATACAAAGAGTTAATTAAGTTAAGCGAGTTTGATAAAATGAAAAAAACAGCTTTTATTATTAATACTTCGAGAGGTCATATTATTAATGAAGACGATTTAATTATAGCATTATCAACAAATGTAATTGCAGGTGCGGGTATTGATGTTTACGAAAAAGAACCACTGCCAGAAAATCATAAATTAAGATTTTTATCTAACGCACTTTTATTGCCTCATATAGGGTATGTAACTGCTGAAAATTATTCAATTTTTTATAATCAAATGATTGAAAATTTAGAAGCATGTGTAAATGGAAAACCTATTAGAGTAATTAGTAATGAATAAAAAATTAACTTCTGAACAAAAATTAATTTTATTTGAAGAAGGTACTGAAATGCCCGGTTCTAGCGAGCTAAATAAAGAAAAAAGAGAAGGAAGTTACCATTGTATCAACTGTGATACAAAACTTTTTGAATCGAATGCAAAATATGAAAGTGGTTCAGGTTGGCCTTCATTTTTTCAATCATTACCTAATGTTTTTGAAACAAAAACAGATAATCATTTAGGGTATCCAAGAACAGAATATCATTGTAAAAATTGTGGAGGTCATCATGGTCATATTTTCGATGACGGACCCAAACCTACTGGGAAAAGATTTTGCAATAATGGTATATGCTTAATTTTTAAATCAAAAATTTGAAAAATTTATTTTAATAAATCTTCTAATTTTTTTTCTTTTTCTAAAGTTCTTAATTCTTGATAACCCCCAATATGAAGATCATTGAAGAATATTTGAGGAATTGTTCTTCTCCCATTTGATTTTTTTATCATTTCTTCCATAAGACCATCTTTTGATGAAATATCTATCTCTTGATATTTTATATTATTTCTAGAAAATAATCTTTTTGCAGCATCGCAAAAATTACACATTGGACCTGTGTACATAATTATATTTTTCATATTTTATATATAATCATTTTTTCAATTTTTTTCCACTAATGACAAAATGACCCAATTTGGTCGATCATTTTTTTTAAAAATCCAATGAATTTTGAAAAAATTTTTAATGCAAAAAAAAGGAGACCTGATATTATGAGATTTAGATAGTCCTATCTAGCCATCTTTAGCTCCCGGTTTTTTAGGACTATCCTGAAAAATGCTCCCCCTAGAATATTTCCTTTTTTTGCAAATTATTTTATTTTTATTCATTACACCCGGAACACCAAGAGTGGTAATTATTTCATATTCAATGAATTATGGTATCAAAAGCTGTATTTGGACAGCTTTAGGAGATGTAACAGCAAATTTAATTCAAGGAACTTTAGTAATTTTTGTAATTGGATCTTTTTTTTTAGATAATCCTAATTTTTTAAATACATTTAAATGGATAGGAATACTTTATTTAGTTTATTTAGCTTACGATATTTATAACAGCACACCAAAAAACATAAATTCATCAGCAAAAAATGAAAAAAGTATTTTTTCTTTCTTTAAAGATGGTTTTTTAGTTGCAGGAACAAGCCCAAAAGCATGGATGTTTTTTCCATTAATATTTCCACAGTTTATTGATTTTAATGCAAATTATATCTCACAATTTTTAATTTTAATTACAACTTATATTGTATTAGATTTTTTATCTTTAATTGGTTATGCGGTTCTCGCTAATAAATTAATAATTTGGATTAAAGCAAATCCAAAAGTAATAAACACAATTTCAGCGTGTGTATTAATAATAATTGCTATAATTATTGCAATTACCCAAAGATATTAGTTTTTAATACGTACTAAATATACAATGAGTATATTGTTTTTTTAATCAATTAATAGTTTAATTGGTAAATAATTAATTAAAGAAGGGGAAATAAATGAAAATAAAAAACTTTATAATTACATTTGTTTCTGCAATTGCACTTTTATTGTCTACTTCAACTATATCTTTTGCAAAAGTAGTTGGGGACAAAATTGTTTTAGGTGCAGCTGTTTCATTAACAGGCAAATACTCATCTAATGGTGTTCATACTCAAAATGGTTATAACATAGCTGTCGAGAGAATTAATAGCATGGGAGGTGTTAAAGTTGATGGAAAATCTTATAAGTTTGAGATCATTTATTATGATGATGAATCAAATTCAGGAAGGGCTGCTCAGCTTGCAGAAAGATTGATTAAACAAGATGGAGTTCAATATATGCTTGGACCTTATAGCTCAGGTTTAACAAAAGCTATGGCGCCAGTAACTGAAAAGTACCAAGTTCCTATGGTAGAAGCTAACGGTGCGTCTAGATCGTTATTTACCAAAGGTTATAAATATTTATTTGCAGTGCTAGCACCAGCAAACTTATATTTAGATGTTGCTATTGATACTGCTGTTGAAAAAAATGGTGGTAAACCAGTTAGAATTGCTATGGCATTTGAACAAGATGCTTTTTCACAAGATGTGAGATTAGGGATTGTAGAAGCAGCTAAAAGAACAGGTTCTAAAATTATAATTGATGACAAGTTGCCAAAAGAACTTAATGATATGGCAGCTACCTTGTCAAAGGTTAAAGCTACTAAACCAGATGTTTTAGTTGTTTCGGGCCATACAAAAGGTGCATTAACAGCAATTAGACAAATCTCAGAAATGAAAGTTGATGTTCCAATGTTAGCTATGACGCATTGTGATGCTGCTAAGTTATCCAAACAACATGGTAAAGCTTCGGAGTATGCGTTATGCGCTTCTCAGTGGCACAAGTCATTATCTTATAGAGACAATTACTTTGGTGGCGGAATGGAATATGCTGCAGATTTCAAAAAGATGTTTGATTATGATCCTCCTTACCAATCAGCAGAGTCATCAGCTGCTTTATTAGTTTTCAAAGATGCGTTCGAAAGAGCAAATTCTTTTGATACTAAAAAAGTAAGAGATGCTTTGGCAGCTACTGAAATGCAAACATTCTATGGAAATATAAAGTTTGCTCCAGGTGGTCAAAACATTTCTAAACCAATGGTTCTTTTTCAAGTTATCTGTAATGACGATGGAAGCAAATGTGAAAATAAAGTTGTAGCTCCACTTAAGTGGGCTTCTGCTGAGTTAGTACATCCAATTCCTAAATGGTCAGATAGATAATATTCAATATACAAAATGCTCCCTAGTAATAGGGGGCATTTTTTTAAATATTTAGAAAAATTTTTTATGGATTTTTTAATTTTCCAAGCACCAATGTTAATGGTCCAAGCATCAATAGATGGAATTCTTTTAGGAATTTTATTTGCATTAATAGCTTATGGAATGGCATTACAATGGGGAGTAATGAATATAATTAATATTGCCCAAGGAGAATTAGTAATCATGGGAGGTTACATTGCTTACTTTATGTACTTATCAGGAATCCATCCAGCATTTGGAGTTATAGTTTCACCAATCATTATGTATTTTGTAGGTGTTGGAATGTATAAATTAGTAATCAATAAAGTTGTGGATAGAGACTTGTTTATTTCAATTTTAGCAACTTTTGGAATTAGTATTTTAGCTCAACAGCTAATGAACTTTGCATTCGGTGCAGATGTTGTTGTTGCTCAATCTAATTTTGGAACAACTATGTTGTTTGATGGTATGGTTACAATCCCTAATGCTAAGATATTTTCAGGTTTAGTTTGCATAATTGCAGCAATAATTCTTGTCATTTATATGAAAAAATCAAAATTAGGTCGTGCAATTAGGGCAACAGCTCAAAATGCAAGAGCAGCAAAAATTTTAGGTGTTGATACTGAAAAAGTTTATGCATCAACTTTTGGAATTAATGCAGCGCTATGCGGAATAGCAGGAGCATGTATAGCAATCACATTCACACTTCATCCTTATACGGGACTACCTTACACAGTGAGGTCTTTTATGATCGTAATTATTGCAGGACTAGGAAATCTACCAGCTGTAGCAATTTCTGGTATGGGACTTGGAGTATTTGAAGAATGGGCTGATTATTTGATTGGAACGGAGTTTAGAATAGCAGCAGTGTTTTCATTGCTAGTTATCATATTAGTTTACAGAAGATTTAAACTATCAAGAAAAAGAGAGTATTTAAAATAATGAATAAAAATACATTATTATACGCTGGATTATTAATATTTGGTTTAGTTGGGGCTTTTATTTTTCCAGCTTATAAACTTCAATTATCATTTCTTTATATTTTAATTGTTTTGGCTATGACATGGGATGTTCAAGGTGGCCAAATGGGCTACAACACATTTGGAAATATATTATTTTTTGGAGTAGGCATGTATGTTGCTTCAAGCGTTCAGATAGCAATGTTCTTTTCATTATCAGAATGGACTGATGCAGGCGGTGAAAAGACTTTTGTGCATACAGTTCCCCAGTTTTTTCAAGGCTTTGCTTTTGGAATTTTACTTTCAGGAATTATTCCAATGCTAATTGCAGGAATTATTGGATATGGAATATTAGGTTTAAGAGGTCACTACTTTGCAATCTGCACACTTGCTTTAGGAATTGCTGCTGGTGAGATTGCTGGAGGGGTAGAAATAATTGGCGCAGGTCAAGGAATGACAGTTCCTGTTTGGCCTAAAGGATTTGGATCTAATGAACTATCATCGCAATTCTTATATTACTTAAGTTTTGCTTTAGCAGTTATTACATTTACTTTTTTAAAATGGGCATACAGTACACGATTTGGATTAGTTTTGAATGCAATAAGAGACAACGAAGATAAAGCGGAAGCAATGGGAATTTATACAATGAGATATAAAATTATTGGTTGGATGGTTTCTGCATTTTTTGTTGGTCTTGCTGGTGGTATCATGGGACATATTAATGGATATATCGAACCAACCGAGATAGCTTTTGCTGGACCAACCTTTGGTGTATTTATGGTTTTAATGGCAATTCTCGGAGGTAAAGGAACTTTATGGGGACCATTAGTAGGAGCAACTATATTTCATCTGTTCAAAGAAAGTTTTTGGACTTTTTTTTTAGGGTGGCAGTATGTTGCATTAGGAGTTTTAATTGTTGTTATTGTAGTTTATTTCCCAGAAGGAATTATGGGTTGGTTGAGAGAAAAATATCCAGAAAGATTTGGAGAAGTTATTGATGAAGCAGATAGAAAGGCACAAGTAATCCTAAAATGAGTATTTTAGAAGTTCAAAATGTTAGTAAATCTTTTGGTGGAGTTAAGGCCAATGTAGATATTTCAATGGAAGTAGAGAAAGGATCTATTGTTGGATTGATTGGACCAAATGGATCAGGAAAAACAACTTTATTTAATTCTATTGTTGGAACTTATCCAATTGATAATGGTTCGATTAAATTTAACGGTAAAGAAGTTTCTGAGCTTCCAGTTCCCGTGATAGCAAAACTTGGTTTGCTAAGAACATTTCAGCAAACAAGAATTTATGGAAAATTAAACTGTATAGACAATATGCTTATTAGTCACAAAGCAAGTGATGCTAAAATTCTTTCTGTATTTTCAAAGATCCCTCCAGAATTAAATGAAAAAGCTGAAAATTTGTTAAATTTTGTTGGCCTCTACCAAAAGAGAAAATTAAGAGCAGGAGATCTTTCTTTTGGTCAACAAAAACTACTTGAGCTTGCAATGGCATTAATGAATGAACCAGAGATGCTTTTATTAGACGAACCTACCGCAGGAATTAACCCAACTTTAATTAATGGAATAATTGATAGACTTATTAAAGTTAATAAAGAATTTGGTATTACTCTTTTAGTAATCGAGCACAACATGAAAGTAATTATGCAATTGGCACAAAATATTTTTTGTTTAGCACATGGGAAAATGTTAGCTAACGGAACACCAGATCAAATTAAAAATGATAAGAAAGTAATAGATGCTTATCTTGGAGCACAATAATGTCTAATCAATATGAAGTTTTAGGAAAAGCACCTGGACCTGAAGATTTAAAAAAATTATCTCCGGATAATAACCACATAACAATTAAAAAAATGTCTGCTGGATATGGAAAAATGGAAATACTTCACAACTTAGATTTATTTGTAAGTAAAGCACAATCACTATGTTTGATTGGACCAAATGGAGCTGGAAAGTCTACAATACTTCATTCAATTTATGGATTTACTAATGTATTTTCAGGAAACATTGAGATAGATGGAAAAGATATAACAAACCTTACTCCTGCACAAAAATTAAAATCCGTTGGTATTGCATATATTCTTCAAGACAATTCTGTTTTTCCAGATATGACTGTTGAAGAAAATTTACTTATGGGTGGATTTATAAAAGATAAAACGGAAGAGTCCTATGAAGAAGCAGAGAAAATTTTTCAAAAATATGAAAGATTAAGAAATAGAAGAAACCAACCTGCAAAAGTTTTGTCAGGTGGTGAAAGAAGATTATTGGAAATATCAAGAGCTCTTGTTATGAAACCATCTGTATTATTAGTTGACGAACCATCAATAGGTTTAGAGCCTAGATATATTGATATGGTGTTTGAAATACTTGGAGATCTTCAAAAAAATGAAAAAAAAACAATTATAATGGTAGAGCAAAATGCTAAAAAAGGTTTAGAATTCGCAGATATAGGGTATGTTTTGGTTTCTGGACAAACAGCAATAGCAGGAAAAGGAGATGATCTTTTAAGCAATCCAGATGTTGGTCGCTTATTCTTAGGAGGTTAATGACAAACGTAGTTAGTCATATTCAAAATATTGAAGGACTGCAAATTTCTCAAAATAAAAAATCAGAAAGAATAATAGATATTGAATTAAAAGATGAATTAATTGATAAATTAATTTTCCCCTTTCACAAATTTGACATTACTGCGCTCGAATACAAACCTTTCACAAGATTTACAATTGCTAAAAGTCTTGACGATTTAACTGGAAATAAATTAAGCAGATTCATAAACTTAATAATTAGAGATAGAAAAACAGGGTGTGCAATATTTAAAACAAATAACAAAAATAAAAAAATAAATGATGTTTTTCTAACAAAACTTTCTACAGCTATTTCACATTTGGTAGGTATTCCAAATCATGATGCAATGGCTGATAAATTTTATGCAAAGTTTCATGTTAAACATGATGATGCTAGCGATTCATACTTAAGGAAAGCATATATAAACATGGATCTGCACACAGATGGAACATATGTAAAAGAAAAAACAGATTGGATTTTAATGACAAAAATTGAGGAAAAAAATGTACAAGGAGGTGAAACTTCTCTCTTGCATCTCGATGATTGGGAGCATTGTGATGAATTATCGAAAGATCCTGTTGGAAGACAAAATTTTATTTGGGGATCTCCTAAGAGCAAAAATATTAATTATAAAGCTGAACATCCAGTTTTTTTTAACGATGAAGAAGGAAGACCACAAATTTCCTATATAGATCAATTTCCTGAACCAAAAAACATGGAACAAGGAAACTTTCTTCAAAAACTTTCAGACTCGCTTGAAGAAAGCAAAAACAAGATAATAACGAATCTACCTCCAGGGTCAGCCGTATTATCAAATAATTATTTTTGGCTACATGGAAGAAAACCTTTTAAAGAAAATAAAAATTTAAGTAGGGAACTGCTTAGAATAAGAGGATCTTTTTTCACCAATTAATCAAATTTAGTGATAATAGTATCTAAAATTTATTATGAAAATTGGATTTATTGGAACAGGACAAATTACCAAGGCTGTTGTAATAGGAATACTTGGTTCAAGATTAAAAATAAACAAAATTTATCTATCCGAAAGAAATAGAAAAATATCAAAAAATTTAAAATCTAAAAGTAAAAAAATTACAATAATTAAAAATAATCAAGAAATAATAAATAAATCTAATTGGATTTTTTTAGCAGTTACACCTACAGTTGGAAAAAAAATTTTACATAAATATTATTTTAAATCTAATCAGACAATAGTCAGTTTTATTTCAACAATAAAAATGAAACAGCTTAAAAAAATTATAAAAGTTAAAGCCAACATAGTAAGAGCTATTCCGTTACCACCTATTTCTTTAAGAAAAGGTCCGGTTCCTATATTTCCTCCAAATAAAAAAGTTAAAAATTTTTTTAACCATCTTGGTACAACAGTTGAAATTAACAAAGAAAACTCTTCATTGAATTTTTGGTCAACATCTGGAATGATGGCACCATTTTATGAACTGTTAAGTTCTATGTCTAATTGGCTTGTTAAACGAGGAATTAAAAAAAATGATGCTCAAAAATATATAACATCTCTTTTTGTAGCATTATCAGAAGATGCAGTTTTTAAATCGAAAAAAGATTTAAAATACTTAGTTAAAGAGTCACAAACACCCAGAGGTTTAAATGAGCAGGGAGTTAAAGAACTTAAAAAAGCAGGATTCTATAGATCAATTGAAAAAACATTAAATAGTATTCTTAAAAGATTAAACAAAGTATAATTTTCTATGCAGTCAGATTCTAATATTCTGCAAATAGATAATCTTTCAAAATATTTTGGAGGCCTTGCTGCGGTAGCAGATTGTTCACTAAAAATAAAAAAAGGATCTATTACTGGCATTATAGGACCAAATGGATCAGGAAAAACAACATTATTTAATTTAATTGCTGGAAACTTAAAACCCAACGAAGGAAAAGTATTATTTTACGGTGAAGATATAACTTCCATGCCTTCATACGAGTTGTTTTCAAAAGGTATACTAAGAACTTTTCAAATTGCTCACGAATTTACAAATCTAACAGTTTTGGAAAACTTAATGATGGTTCCGGGAAATCAATCAGGTGAAAACCTTATGACTGTTTTATTAAAGCCAAAATTAATAAAGAGAGAAGAGGACGAGATTAGAAAAAAAGCTTATGAGGTGATTGATTTTTTAAATCTTAAACACCTTGCAAATGAAGTTGCTGGAAATTTATCTGGTGGCCAAAAAAAACTTCTTGAACTCGGAAGAACCATGATGGTTGATTCAAAATTAGTTTTGTTAGATGAAGTGGGGGCTGGTGTAAACAGAACGTTGTTAAAAGATTTAGGAACTGCAATCTTAAGATTAAACAAAGAAAAAGGTTATACTTTTTGTATGATTGAACATGACATGGATTTTATAAGCAGAATGTGCAATCCAGTAATTGTGATGTCTGAAGGATCAGTTTTATTTGAGGGAACTTCTGAAGAAGTTAAGAAAAATGAAAAAGTTATAGAAAGTTATTTAGGACGTGCAAACAGAAATGGTGGAGAAAATAATTAATGGCATTTTTTGAAGGAAATAAAATGACAGCAGGATATGGCAATGGTCCGGATATTATAAATTCTTGTTCAATAAATGTTGATAGAGGAGAGATTGTTGCAATTTTAGGCCCTAACGGTGCTGGCAAATCTACCGCAATGAAAGCTATGCTTGGGCTGTTAAATTTAAAATCTGGATCAATATTAATAGATGGAAAAGATATTTCTAGCCTGTCTCCTCAAGATAGAGTTAAAAAAGGAATATCATTTGTACCTCAAACTAGAAATGTTTTTGCAGGATTGACAGTAAGAGAAAATTTAGAAGTAGGTGCGTTTTTAAGAAATGATGATTTAATTAAAGTTATTGAAGAAATTTATGAATTGTTTCCTGTTTTAAAAGAAAAAAGATCTCAAATTGTAGGTGAATTATCAGGAGGACAAAGGCAACAGGTAGCACTAGGAAGAGCTTTAATGATCAAGCCATCTGTTTTAATGTTAGACGAACCTACAGCTGGCGTTTCCCCAATAGTGATGGATGAATTATTTCAACACATTATAAAAGTAAAGGAAACTAATGTTGCAATTATAATGGTAGAGCAAAATGCAAAACAAGCATTAAGCATATCCGATCGAGGTTATGTGTTGGTGACTGGACAAAATAAATTTGAAGGATCGGGAAATGAATTGCTTAAAGATCCTGAAGTCAGAAGATCATTTTTAGGAGCATAGAATGGATTTTTTAAATGCTTTAATCTTGTTATTAAATTACACAATTATACCTGCGTTAACTTATGGTTCACAATTAGCTCTTGGAGCTATTTTTGTTACATTAATTTATGGAGTTTTAAGATTTGCAAATTTTGCAACAGGAGACATGATGTCTTTTGGAACAATGTTTGCAGTTTTGCTTACTTATTATTTCCAATCACTAGGTATAAGTTTAGGAGTGTTGCCAACAGCATTACTTACAATTCCTTTTGCGATTGTTATGATGATTTTATACATGCTAACAATAGATAAATTTGTTTTTAGTTATTACAGAATTAAAAAAAGCCCCCCTGTTCAGCTTGCAATGGTTAGTGTGGGTGTAATGTTTGTCACACAAGCAATTATAAGAATAATTATAGGACCTTTCGATAGAAGATTCCTTGATGGTGAAAAATTTATTTTAAAAGCTATGGAATTTAAGGAAATGACCGGTTTAAATGAAGGATTAACAATTAAATCTACTCAACTAATTACAATAGTTGTTACGTTAATTGTAGTTTCTGTAATGTTTTGGTTTTTAAACAAAACTAAGACAGGCACAAGTATGCGTGCGTACTCTGATAATGAAGATTTAGCTTTATTGTCGGGCATAGATCCTAAGCGAGTTGTAATGCTAACATGGGTAATTGCAGGTGTTTTAGCAACAATTGGAGGTGTGTTGTATGGTTTAGACAAAAGTTACAAGCCTTTTGTTTATTTTAACAATATGCTCCCAATATTTGCTGCAGCTATTGTTGGAGGTATTGGAAATCCATTCGGTGCATTTTTAGGCGGTTATGTTGTAGCATTTGGCGAAATATTTATAACTTACGCATATAAAAAATTTTTTACATATATACTTCCAGAAAGTTTAGCACCAGATTCTCTTATACAATTGTTATCAACAGATTATAAATTTGCAGTATCATTTTCTATTTTAGTAATTGTATTACTATTTAGACCTTCGGGTATTTTTAAAGGAAAAATTCTATGAAGAAATATTTAAACGTAATCGCAGCATATTCAATAATGTTATTGTTAATTATTTTAGTGGGAATATTCCAGTCCTGGTCTATTGCACTTTCTATTTTTAATTACTGTATGATTTCAGCAGTTATGACTATGGGTGCAAATATTCAATGGGGTTATGCAGGTTTAATCAATTTTGGAATTATGGGTTATACCGCCTTAGGTGGACTTGCTGTTGTGCTCGTTTCAGTTGCTCCAGTTCCAGAGGCCTGGGAAGTGGGTGGATTAAATATGATGGTTTGTATTTTAGTTATAGCTGGAATGGTTTTTTCAATTCGATATGTTTTGAAAAAAATTAAAAAATCAAAACAAAGAAATTATTTAGTAGCAGCAATTATAATAGTTGGTTTGATACTTCTTAGAATGATATCTGGTCCTGCAATTGAAAATATTGAGGCAGTGAATCCTGCCAAAACAGGTTTTTTAGGTGGTCTTGGAATGCCAGTTTTATTTTCTTGGATCGTTGGAGGTCTTTTAGCTGGAGGACTTGCTTATGTTGTTGGTAAAATTGCCCTTGGATTAAGAGCAGATTATCTTGCAATAGCAACTTTACTAATTGCAGAAATTGTAGTTTCGGTAATTAAACACGAAGATTGGTTAGCAAGAGGAGTTAAAAATGTAATTGGTTTAAAAAGACCAGTCCCTTATGAAATTGACCTTCAAAGTGCACCGTGGTTTATAAATTTGGTTGAAAAGTTTAACTCAGGAAAATTAAACTTAATTAACTCAGTTACAGAAAAACAAGATGTTTTAAAACAATTAGTTATTGATGCTTCCTCGATTTATGTAAAACTTTGTATGGCTGGTTTATTTTTATTAGTTGTAGTTGTTTTGTTAATTATAACTCAAAAAGCTTTATATTCTCCTTGGGGAAGAAAAATGAGAGCCATTAGAGACAATGAAGAAGCAGCGAGTGCAATGGGTAAAAATATTGTTAAAGAGCATCTTTTAATTTTTATATTAGGTTCAGCCGTTGTTGGTATTGCTGGCGCAATGATGGTTACCAATGATGGTCTATTTACTCCAGGAAGTTATAGACCAATGAGATATACATTTGTAATTTGGGTAATGGTAATTGTCGGTGGAACAGGAAATAATTTTGGAGCAATATTGGGCGGATTTTTTGTCTGGTTTTTATGGGTTCAAGCTGCTCCAATAGCTTTATTTTTGATTAATCTTTTTACATCTCATTTACCAGAGACGAATGCTTTAAGAATTCACCTAATTGAAAGCGCATCATACTTCAGATTTTTAATGATTGGTATAGGTTTATTGGTTATAATGAGATACAGACCGCAAGGTATTTTGCCTGAAAAAATTATTAAACAATAAATAAAGTATGAAAAAATTATTATTATTATTATTTATTTTAAGCTCCAGTGCATTTGCTGAAGAAGTTGAAATGAATTTTAAAAAAGATATTTTTATATCTGCTCAAAAATCAGGAAAAACTGTAGTGATTAACTCATGGAACAAATGGTGTTTTACATGCGTAAAACAGGAAAAAATAATTAAACAAGCAAAAGATGTTTTTAAAGACATATTATTTTTAAGTTATGCTCAAAAAAATAAAGAAATAGCCAATTATTTGAACATTGATTACAGATCAACAATTGTTATTTATAAAAATAATAAAGAAATTGCTAGAGCAATAGGAATTACAAAAAAAGAAGACATATATTCTTTAATAAAAAAAGGAATATAATTTTTGAATAAAAATCTATTAATACTTACTCTCAGCCAAGTTTTTAGTTTTACAGCTAATATTATTACAGTTTTTTTAAGTGGAATTGTCGGGTCACAAATTACTTCTATAAAGTTTTTATCAACATTGCCTACAGCTTTATCAGTAGTTGGTACTGCAATTTTTACTATTATAGTAGCAAAAATTATGGGCAAAATAGGTCGAAGGTTAGGTTTTATTTTTGGAGCCCTAGCAAGTTCAGTTACTTGTTTGCTAGCTGCTTACGCTATTATTCAACAAAACTTTATTTTATTTTGTATATCACATTTTATTCTTGGTATGGGAATTGCTTTTGCTCATCAATATCGTTTTGCAGCAGCAGAAAGTGTAGAGCAAGAAAAAGTACCAAAAGCCATCTCTACTTTAATGTTAGCTGGAATCGTTTCATCCTTTTTAGGTATAACCTTAGCGAATTATACAAAAAATTTTATCCCTAATCATTTATATGTCGGTTCTTATCTTTTGCTTGCTGTATTAACTTTTATGCCAGTAATATTTTTATTTTTTTATAAAAATAATGAAAAAACAAAAATAGATTTTAATAATAAATACATTGGACGGAGATTATCCGAGATAATTTTTCAACCAAGATTTGTGCAAGCAATAATTGCTGCTGCATTTGCTTACGCTGTAATGTCATTTCTAATGACCGCAACACCCTTAAGTATGCATGTGATGGAGAAAATTAGCTTAGAAAAAACAGGTCTGGTTCTTCAATTTCATTTAGTAGCCATGTTTCTTCCGTCATTAATTACAGGACATTTAATTAAAAAGTTTGGGCACAGTAATATAATTTATATAGGAACTTTATTTTATGTCATAACAATAATCCTAAGTTTATTTGAACAAACATATTCAAATTATATGGTAGCTTTAATATTTTTAGGATTAGGATGGAATTTTTTATTTATTTCTGGAACTAGTTTAGTTGTTTTAACTTATAAAGAAGAAGAGAAATTTAGAGTACAAGGAATTAATGATTTAATTGTATTTTCTACAATGGCATTAGCAAGTTTATCGGCAGGCATATTGCTAAGTTTAACTAGCTGGGAAACTATGAACTTATTATGTATTCCATTTTTAGTTTTAATAGTTTTGTCGACTTTTAGAGCAGACATATTAAGCAGAAAATAAAAAAACCTCAGCAGTTTTACCGCTGAGGTTTTTAAAATTTAGATACTATCTTTGTTTTTTAGTTTTAAATTTTCCGCCTCTTACTTCTTTTTCTAAGAAAGAACCAAAAGCTTCTCCAACATCTGTGAATTCAACGCCAGTTGCACCTTCATAGTTAATAGCTTTACCTTTAGCTAATAAATCTAAAGCTTTTTTTAATTCACCTGGGTAAATTTTCTTACCAGGAGCATTTGCAACAGACATAACATTTTGTTGAATAGTAGATCTATCAGCTTTTCCACCAGCTTGCATTGCAAGAGTGATTAAAGCTGCCGCATCATAAGATTCTGAAGTGTAAGGACCGGAAGAGTCTATACCACCTGCTTTTGCAACTTTAGTAAATATACCCGCTCCTTTTCCTGTTGATCCAGGAAGAGAACCAAAAGATTTATTTAAACTTTTTCCAAAAGTATCTACAAGTGATTGACCAATCATACCATCAGACAATATAAATGTATCAAAAGCACCCGAGTCCAAAGCACCTTGGATAATTCCTTTACCACCTTGATCTAAGTAACCGATTACTGCAACAGCATCTCCACCTGCAGAAGCTAATGTAGCAACTTCAGCAGAGTAGTCAGCTTTACCATCTTCATGAGCAGTAACAGCTGTTACTTTAATACCATGTGCCTTAACTGCAGCAGAATAAACATCTGCTAGACCTTTTCCATAGTCATTATTTGTATAAGTAATTGCTACGCTTTTAACTTTTCTATCTTTAGTAATGTCAGCTAAAATTTGTCCACCTCTAGCATCTGAAGGAGCTGTTCTAAAAAAGAATCCTTTATCATCTAGAGTAGTTAAACCAGGAGAAGTTGCTGAAGGTGAAATCATTACTACACCATTCGGCACAGCAACGTTAGTTGCAATTGCACCTGTAACACCTGAACAGTCAGCACCCATGATAGCGACCACACCACCTGATACCAAGCCTTCAGCTGCAGTAGTAGCAGCAGCAGAATCAACACAAGTTGAATCAGCTCTTTCTACTGATATTCTTTTTCCTCCAAGTAACGAACCTGAATCTGAAGCTTCTTTAAATGCAAGTTCAGCAGATGCAGCCATCGCAGGAGTAAGGGATTCAATAGGACCTGTAAATCCTAAAATAATTCCCATTTTAATATCTGCTAATACATTTGTAGAGATTATTGATACAAATAAAAAAGCAGTTAAAATTAATTTTTTCATATTATTCCTTAATTGTTAACAATTTATAAAAATAAAATTAAATATGATCTGATAATAATTTCAACAGGTAATTTTAATCACTTTTCAAGATAATACAGCTTAAAGCACACTATCTCATTGAAAAAGGATCTAAAGTTGGTTCATCTGAAGTGTAGTACCAAGTTGTTTTAACTCTTGTATAGTCTTTGATTGAATCTACTCCAGCTTCTTTACCGTAACCACTATCTTTTATTCCACCAAATGGAGCAGACGGTGAAATTAATCTATAAGTATTTACAAATGTAATTCCTGCCCTTATTGCTTTTGAAACTCTCATTCCTCTTGAGAAGTCACTAGTATATACTCCTGAAGACAATCCATATTGATTATCATTCATTTTATTTATCACTTCTTCTTCAGTTTCAAATTTCATTACAGATAATATTGGACCAAAGAGTTCATTTTCTGCGGTTGGAAGATTATGATTATCACATTCAATAATTGTTGGAGGAAAATAATAACCTTCATTGGAAAACGAATGTCTTTTTCCTCCACATTTAATTTTTCCACCTTGTTCTATAGTTAGTTTAATATTTTTTTCAATTATCTCTAACTGTTTAAAATTGCTAATTGGTCCCATTTCACTTTCAGTATCCATAGGAGCCCCAATTTTTATTTTTTCTGCTCTTTTTACAAGTTTATCTAAAAATTCATTATAAATTCCTTTTTGCAAATATAATCTTGAGCCAGCAATGCAGCTCTGGCCACTTGCACCAAAAATTCCTGCGGTGATTCCATTGATCGCATTTTCTTGATTTGCATCATCAAAAACTGCTACAGGACTTTTTCCACCAAGCTCTAAACTTACTTCTGATAAATTTTCAGCTGAGTTTTTGATTATATGCCTTGCGGTTTCTGGACCACCTGTAAAAGCAATTTTTTCAACTAGGTTATGAGTTGTAAGAGCTTTTCCACATGGATCACCAAAACCTGTAATGACATTCACAACTCCTTTTGGTATTCCTGTTTCTTCTATTAATTTTGCAAATTCAAATAGGACGGCAGGAGCTAGTTCAGATGATTTAATAACAACAGTGTTCCCCATTGCTAGAGCAGGAGCTAATTTTGTTACTGTTAATAACATCTGTGAATTCCACGGGATAATTGCAGCAATAACTCCTATGGGTATTCTTGTCGTAATTGCTTGTATGTTTGGTTTATCAATTGGTAAAACCGTTCCTTCAATTTTATCTGCTAAACCTGCGTAATAGTCATAATATTCCGCAATGTAGTTTGCCTGCTTTTTTGTTTCTCTAAACAATTTACCAGTATCTATAGTTTCAATTTTTCCTAACAATTCGGCATTTTCTCTAAGCTTACTTCCTATTGCTTTTAAAAATTTACCACGTTCTCTCGGTAATAACTTTGGCCATTCACCTTCAAATGCTTTTTGTGCTGCTTTTACTGCTCTATCAACATCATTAGCGCTTGCCTCAGGAACGACAGCCCAAGGTTTGTTATTTTCAGGGTTTAAAGTTTCAAAAGTTTTTTTAGTGTCAGAATCCACCCATTCTCCAT
>CACIPW010000013.1 GCA_902588635.1 uncultured Pelagibacteraceae bacterium
CTTGCATTTTTGTAAGCTTCAATAAATTCCTTATGCTTTTCTGATACAATGAGTCCAGCAGCTGCATTTAAGCAAACTGCTTTGGAAAAATCATTATCTTTACCTGTGAATATTTCGATTATTTTATTAGCATTAAATTTTGTGTCATCACCCAATAAGTTTTCAAATTTTTCTGCATTAATGTTTAATTCATTAGGATTAATTGAAATTTCTGACAACTGACCATTTTTTAATTGTATAATATTTGTTTTAGCGTAAGGTGAAATTTCATCTAATCCATCTTCACTATTTACTATCCATGCAAATTTAATGTTTAAATTTTTAAGACCACTTGCAAAAGTTTTAAGTAATTTTTTGTCAAAAACACCAACAACTTGTCTTTCAACGAGTGCAGGACTGCTTAATGGTCCGATCATATTAAATATAGTTCTTTTGCCTATTTTTTTTCTAGTAGGACCAACATATTTCATTGCGCTATGATAATTTGGTGCAAACATAAAACCAAAATTATTTTTATTAATTTGATTTTCAATATCTTTAGGTTCTAAGTTAATTTTTATATTTAAACCTTCCAAAACATCTCCCGAACCACATTTAGAAGAAACAGCTTTATTCCCATGTTTTGCAACCTTAATACCCATACTTGCTAACAATAACGCAGAAGCTGTAGATATATTTAATGTATTTTTTCCATCTCCACCAGTTCCACAAGTATCAACACAGTCTTTAACATTAACTCTTTTTGATTTTTCTCTTAATACATATACGCCACCAGCTATTTCATCAGAAACCTCACCTTTTGCTGAAAGCAGTGTGAGAAAATCATATATTTCATGATCAGAAGCTTTACCATCCATCAAGATTTCAAAAGCTTCCTTAGATTCTTCAAAAGATAAATTTTGTTTATTATTTAATTTGTTTAAAAATTTTTCCATTATTTTTTATAATTTATAAAATTTCTTAATATTTTTATACCAATAGGTGTTTTAATGCTTTCAGGGTGAAATTGAACGCCATGAATATTATATTTTTTGTGTTTAATACCCATAATTGTACCATCTTCTGTTTCTGCAGTTATTTCAAGATTTTTTGATAATGTTTTCTTATCTATTATTAGGCTATGGTACCTTGTTGCCTCAAATTTAGCCGGTAGATTTTTTAATACACCTATTTTTTTTGATTTAATTTTACTAGTTTTTCCATGCATAAGTTTTTTTGCCTGAATTATTTTTGAGCCAAAAACTTGTCCTATTATTTGATGACCCAAGCAAACTCCAAGAATGGGTATTTTTTTATACAAAGATTTAACAATTTTAATACAGTTTCCAGCTTGGTTAGGGTTACCAGGACCTGGGGAGATGACAATCTTTTGATATTTCAATTTTATAATTTCTTTACTTGTAATTTTATCATTTCTTACAACATCAACTCTAGTTTTTAGTGAAGATATGTAATGATATAAATTAAAAGTAAAACTATCGTAATTATCTATTAATAAAATTTTCATTATTTTATCGAACTTAACAAAGCTTTAGCTTTATTTACTGTTTCCTCGTATTCTTTAAGTGGTTTACTGTCTGCAACTATACCAGCACCAGCCTGAACATAGAATTTATTATTTTTAGATAATGCGGTCCTCAAAGCAATACATGTATCAAACTCACCATTTGCAGAAAAATAACCAATTCCACCAGCATAAACTTTTCTTTTAGAAGATTCTAATTCATCAATAATTTCCATTGCTCTAATTTTTGGAGCACCCGAAACAGTTCCAGCAGGAAAACCTGCTAACAAAGATTTAAATTTAGTGTATTTTTTATTAAATATACCAACTACATTTGAAACTATATGCATGACATGAGAGTATTTTTCTATGTTAAACTTTTCTGTAACTTTAACTGTATTAATTTTAGAAACTTTTCCAGCATCATTTCTACCAAGATCTAAAAGCATTAAATGTTCTGCTAATTCTTTTCGATCTTTAAGTAAATCTTTCATATAAAATTTATCTTGATTTTTGTTTTGTCCTCTTGGTCGAGTTCCAGCAATAGGTCTAATAGTAATTTTTCCATCTCTTAATCTGACTAATATTTCAGGACTTGCACCAATTATTTGAAAATCGTGGAAATTAAAAAAATACATAAAAGGAGATGGGTTAGCAACTCTCAATTTTTTGTAAATATTTAAAGGACTTTTTGTTAGTTTTGTTTCAAATCGTTGACTTAAAACTACTTGAAAAATATCACCAATTTTAATGTATTTTTTTGCTTTTTGAACCATGTTGATAAATCTTTTTTTAGAAGTATTAGACTTAACAATATTTTTTTTTGTTTGTTTTTTTAAAAGATTTTCTTTTTTTTGTAATTTTGATTGAATGTTCAAATATATTAATTCGTTTTTAATTTCTTCATATTTTTTTTTGTAATTACTTATTTTTTCATCCTTAAAAACATTTATAATAAAAAAAATTTTTTTTTTTAAGTTGTCATGTATTATTAAAATTTTAGGTCTCATTAACCTGACGTCAGGTAATTTTAAATCATCTTTGCAAGTATTTGGAACTTTTTCGATATACCTAATTATATCGTAAGAAAAATACCCTGATAACAAAGAACAAATAGAAGGCAAGTTCTTTGGAGTTTTGAATTTAAAATTTTCAATTAAATTTTCTAATATTTTATTGGGATCACCTTTTACATATTTTTTCTTATTAGATTTGTTTACCGTATAAGCTTTGTTGTTATTAAATTCCCATATCTTATCAGGTTTTTTTCCAAATATAGTATATCTTCCTTTAATCGTTCCTTTTTCAACTGACTCAAAAATAAAGCTATTTTTTTCTACTAAAAAATTATCTATAAGATTTAAAATTTCTTTATCTTTATTAATTTTTTTGGAAATAAATAAAACTTGATTTTGTTTTCGTTTGTGCTGAAACTTAAAATCTTTAAAGTTTCTATTGATCATCACTTAAAATAGTTTTTAACTCTTTCAAGAGTTTGTTGATTAATTTGAACATTATATTTGTCATTTAAAGAAATATCATAAGATGAATACATTTGATCCCTTAATTTTATTTTACTCTGATCGTTAAAACTTTTAAATTCATCTGAATTTTTTGAAATATTTTCATTATTTATTCTAACAATTTTAACCAAATATATATTGTTCGATTCATCGCTTGCTAAAGTAAAAGATCTTTGTGGCAAGGAATAAATTAACTTAACAGAATCTTCGGTAAATTTTTCATCATCCGCGATTGAGTTTAGCAGAGTCTTTTCAATTTTTATAGAATTTTTAATACTTAAATCATCAAAATCTTTTTGATTAAATTTATTTTTATTAATTTGTTCTAATATTTTTTTATTAAATTGATATTTATTTTTTTGATATAAAATTTCAGTTATTTTGCTTTTAAATTTTTCATTATTAAGGTTGGGTAAAATTTTATTAATTTCATTAATTTGATACAGAACATAAAAGTTTCCATCATCAAATAGTTCAATTCTATTGTCTTTTCGATCATAAATTTTTTTTTCTAATTGGTTACTTTTTTCATGTTTGATATAATTTTTTTTATTTATAAGCTTTAAATTATAAATAGCTGCTATATCTGAAATTTCCTTTTCATTTAAAATTTCATTTTCAATCTCATCAATCTTGTTAAAAAAAATTTCATTGTATTCGTTTGATCCAAGCAAATTTTGTGGTGAAATTTTTACATAAGAAAAATTAATATATTCATCTTTTAATTCTTCAGAATTTTCATCAACAAAAATCTTTATATTGTCATCTGTAATATCGTTTTTTTTTAAATATGCATTATTTAAATTTATGTATTCTAAATTTATTTTACTTTCTTGTTCACTAAAGAATTTATTTGTAATAAAAAAAGGCGATTTAATGCCACCACCAATATAATAAAATAATTTTTTTTCTAATTCATTCTTTTTAAGTCTCATTTCAAATTCAGGAGCAGATATATTGTTACTTAATAAAAATTTTTCATATTTTATTCTTGAAAATTTACCATCATCACCTTGAAAATTAGGATTTTTTTTAATATTTTTTGCTAGTGTTTTTTCAGAAATTAGTAGAGATAAATTTTCAATTTCAATTTCTAATATTTTTTTAGAAACTAAATTTGAAATTAATTGTTCAAGAACATTATTATCCAAATTATCTTTAATGGTTTCAACATCAGTATTTGTGGTGTTTAAAAAATCCATAAAATCTTGAGTTGATATATTTGTATTGTTTATTTTAACCACATTATTTGTGTTACCAGTGTTAAATACACCACCCATTCCCCAAAGGATAAAAGGGATTATCATTATTACTAAAATTATCTTCGCAAAGAAGGTTTTTGAAAATTTTCTAATACTACTTAACATTGTCGTTTTTTAATTTATTGATCTATAAAAGACAAACCTATAGATTAAAATTTTCATTATGACAAATAAATATATGTATTTTATTGCAAATTGGAAAATGTATGGCGATTTAAAGTCACTTAATTCACTGAATAAAGTTATTAAATTTTCAAAACAGCATAAAAAAAAAAGATTTAAGATAATTTATTGCCCTCCATACACACTGTTAGACTCTTTTTCTAAAAAAATTAAAAAAACAAAAATTGAACTTGGAGCGCAAAATTGTCACTTCGAAATGTCTAACGGACCATTTACCGGATCTATAAGTCCCTCTATGTTAAAAAAAATTGGTTCAAACTATGTAATAGTTGGCCACTCTGAAAATAGATCATCAGGCGAATCTGACAATGTGATTAACAAAAAAATTAGATCTTCTATTGCAACCAACTTAAAAGTAATTTTTTGTATCGGCGAAACATTAATACAAAAAAAAAGAAAACTTACTAACAAAACTTTAAAAAAACAAATTCTTAAAGGTTTATCTAAAATTAAAAATTCAAACAAAATCTTAGTCGCATACGAACCTGTTTGGTCAATTGGTACGGGTATTATCCCCAAAATTAAAGATCTTGATAAAAATGTAACTTTTATAAAAAATGTTTTAAAAATTAATCTTAAAATAAAAAATCCCAAAGTTTTATATGGAGGTTCTGTTAATCCAAAAAACGTTGAAGATTTAGCCTCTATAAAGAGCATTGACGGATTTTTAGTGGGTGGTGCATCACAAAAAGCGAAAAATTTTATTGATATAGTTAAAAAAACTATTATTTAACTCTCATGGAAAATATATTACTTGTACTTAACATTGTTATTGCATTTGTCTTAGTTGCTCTTATTTTAATCCAAAAATCTGAAGGTGGAGCCTTAGGCATAGGAGTTTCTCAAGAAAACTTCATGTTTTCTAGATCAGCTGGTGATTTTTTAACAAAAGCAACTGCTGTTGTTGCGACTTTGTTTATAATCTGCAGCCTTAGTTTAACGATAATTTCAAGAGAAGGAATTGTGTCATCAACATCAGTTATTGATAAAACTGAAGAAAATACTGATGATCAGCCAGAAATTCCTGAAAGTAATAATTAATAGTTTTCAATTTTAAATATATCGGCTATAACATAATTCCATGGCGCGATATATATTTGTCACTGGCGGCGTGGTTTCATCACTAGGAAAAGGTCTCTCTTCAGCATCCTTAGCATATCTTTTAAAATCACAAGGTTATAAAGTAAGAATTAGAAAAATGGATCCATATTTAAATGTTGATCCTGGAACAATGAGCCCATTTCAACATGGAGAAGTTTTTGTTACCGATGATGGTGCTGAAACTGATTTAGATCTTGGTCACTATGAAAGATTTACAAATATATCTGCTAAAAAATCTGACAACATTACAACAGGAAGAATTTATAGCGATATAATTAAGAAAGAACGTAAAGGTAAGTATTTAGGAAAAACTGTTCAGGTAATACCTCATGTCACGGATAGAATAAAAGAATTTATTAAAGGAGATATAACTAATGAGGATTTTGTTATTTGTGAAATAGGTGGCACAGTAGGAGATATAGAAAGTTTACCTTTTGTTGAAGCAATAAGGCAGTTTTCAAATGAAGTAGGAAAAAGTAAAAGTTTGTTTATTCATTTAACCCTTGTTCCCTTTTTAAAGTCATCTGATGAAATTAAAACAAAACCAACACAACACTCTGTAAAAGAATTAAGAAGTTTAGGTATACAACCAGATATAGTTGTTTGTAGGTCTCAAAAATCTATACCTTTAGACCAAAGGAAAAAAATATCATTATTTTGTAATGTTTCAATTGAGAATGTTATAGAAACCGTGGACGTAAGAACTATATATGAAGCACCAATCAGTTTTTATAATGAAAAGCTAGATAAACAAGTTTTAAAATATTTTAAATTAAAACCAAGAAAAAAAGTCAACCTGCAGCCATGGAAAAAAATTACCAGATCAGTACTAGATACAAAAAAAATAGTTAATATTGCAATTATAGGAAAATACGTAAATTTAAAAGATGCTTATAAGTCATTAGATGAAGCATTAATTCATGGTGGAATAGCTAATAATATAAAAGTTAATTTAGTAAGAATAGAATCTGATAATTTAAAACCAAATCAAATAAATAAAATATTAAAAAATATATCTGGCATTTTGATACCTGGCGGATTTGGAAAAAGAGGAACTGAAGGTAAAATATCAGCTATTAATTATGCTAGAAAAAATAAAATACCTTTTTTAGGAATTTGCTTTGGTATGCAAATGGCTGTAGTTGAATTTGCTAGAAATTCGTTAAAAATTAAAAAAGCAGGTTCTAGTGAATTAGATAAAAAATGTTATCCAGTAATAGGCTTATTAAATGAATGGAATAAAAATGGAAAACTAATAAAAGGAACAAACAAAGATTTAGGTGGCACTATGAGGTTAGGAATTTATGAAGCTAAATTAAGACATAATTCACTGATACATAGTGTATACAAATCAAAAAATATATTTGAAAGACATAGACACAGATACGAAGTGAATAATAATTTAAAAGATAAATTTGAAAACAAAGGTATGATTTTTTCAGGAATGTCTCCAGATGATAAATTACCTGAAATAATTGAACTTAAAAACCATCCATGGTTTATTGGTGTACAGTTTCATCCTGAATTTAAATCTAGACCTTTAACTCCTCATCCTTTATTCTCATCTTTTATCAAAGCTGCAAAAAATCATAGATGAAAAACATTACTGTAAATTGTAACAATATTGAAATTTCAAATGGTAAGAAAGTCTGTTTAATAGCTGGACCATGTCAATTAGAAACTGAACAGCATGCAATGGACATGGCAGGCAAAATTAAAGAAATTGCATCAAAATTTAATATTGGTTTTATCTACAAAACTTCATTTGACAAAGCTAATAGAACTAGCATTAAAGGAAAAAGAGGCGCTGGCTTAGATAAATCTTTACCCATTTTTGATAAGATTAAAAAAGAACTAAATGTGTCAATTTTGACAGACATTCATAATATTGATCAGTGTTCAGTTGTGGCCAAACATGTAGATATTTTACAAATACCAGCATTTCTTTGCAGGCAAACTGACTTACTAGTTGCAGCAGCAAAAACTAATAAAATTATAAATGTGAAGAAAGGACAGTTTTTAGCACCATGGGACATGGTTAATGTAACTAAAAAAATTTCAGACTCTGGTAATAATAATATTTTAGTAACTGAAAGAGGCGCAAGTTTTGGATACAATACGTTGGTATCAGATATGCGTTCATTACCTATAATGGCAAAAAATGGCTACCCAGTAATTTTTGACGCAACTCATTCCGTTCAGCAACCTGGTGGACTTGGAGAAAAAAGTGGTGGACAAAGAGAGTTTGTAGAATACTTAGCAAGAGCTGCAGTTGCAGTTGGAGTTGCTGGTGTTTTTATTGAAACACATCAAGACCCAGACAATGCTCCATCTGATGGTCCTAATATGGTTCCTTTAGATAAACTAGAAAATTTACTCAAACAAATTTCTGAAATAGATAATTTGATAAAAAATTAAATGAGCAAAATATCAAAGGTTGTAGCACGTCAAGTTTTTGACAGCAGGGGAAATCCAACAATAGAAGCTGAAGTATTTTCTAAAAATATTAGCTCATCTGCTATTTGTCCTTCAGGTGCATCAACAGGCACTTTTGAGGCTTTTGAAAAAAGAGACGTGAATAACAAAAAGTATTTAGGTAAAAGTGTCCTTAATTCTGTAAGTTTAGTAAATAAAATAATTTCAAAAAAACTTAAAAATTTAGATTTACACAATCAAGAAAAAATTGATTCAATATTAATTAATTTAGATGGAACAAAGCAAAAAACAAAATTTGGTGCCAACGCAATTTTATCTGTTTCAATGGCAGTTAAAAAACTTTCTGCTAAGTTAAAAAAAATTCCTTTATACAAAGCTTTTTTAGTAAAAAAAGATTTTAAATTACCTTATCCTTTAATGAATATAATCAACGGAGGGGCTCATGCAGATAATGGACTGAGAATTCAAGAATTTATGATTAGACCCGATAAAGCAAAAAGTTTTTCTGAAGCTTTAAGGATTTCTTTTTTAGTAATTCATAATTTAAAAAATTTAATTAAAAAAAAAGGACTATCTACTTCGGTTGGTGATGAGGGTGGTTTTGCACCAATGATAAATAGAAATGAAGATGCTCTAGATTTAATTGTAAAAGCAATCAACAAATCAGGATTTAAGAATGGTAGAGATGTATCTATTTGTCTTGATGTTGCCGCAAACGAACTTTTTAAAAAAAATCTATATTCAATACACTCAAAGAAATTTGAAAGTGTTGAAAAATCCATAAAAAACTACGTTAAAATTATTAATAAATATAAAATTAAGTCAATTGAAGATCCATTTTCTGAAAATGATTGGTTGTCATGGAACAGATTAATGAATTCTATTAAAAAAACTCAAATTGTTGGTGATGACCTATACGTAACAAACCTTGAAAGATTAAAAAAAGGCTTTTTGAACAATTCATCAAATGCTATTTTGATCAAACTTAACCAAATAGGCACTGTTTCAGAAACTTTAGAAGTTATTAAGTTTGCTCAAATAATAGGTTATAAAACAATAATTTCTCATAGATCGGGTGATAGCGAGGATACATTTATTGCAGATTTGGCTGTAGGCACAAATTCTAACCAAATTAAAACGGGATCTTTGGCTAGATCTGAAAGAGTTGCAAAGTACAATCAATTGTTAAGAATAGAAGAAGAACTAGGAAAAAAAGCTAAAATGAATAAAATTCATTAATGCTAGATAAAATAAAAAACAATTATCTTCTGATAATATCAACATTTTTGATACTTTATTTTTTAACTAACCTTTTAGGTGGTGAAAGAGGTCTTTTTTCATATTTTAAAAAAAAAAATAACCTTGAAGAGTTAAAAAAAGAAGAAAAAGAACTTATTTCTAAAATAAAAAAATTAGAAACAAAAAATTCACTACTAACTAATAATTTAGATTTAGATTATATAGAATTTCTTTTACGTGAAAAATTTTTGATAGGAAAAAAAAACGAGACAGTTTATATAATTAAAAACAATGATAATTAGACATCCAGAAAAAGTTAATAAACCTATTAATCCAATTAAAAAAAAACCAAGCTGGATAAGATCGAAACTTACAAATAGCCAAGAGTTTTTCTTAACAAAAACTATATTAAACCAATATAATCTTAAAACAGTTTGCCAAGAAGCAAACTGCCCAAATATTACCGAATGTTGGAGTAAGAGGCATGCAACTTTCCTAATTATGGGAGATACATGTACTAGAGCATGTGCTTTTTGTGATGTTATTACTGGAAAGCCAAAGCCACTTGATCATCTAGAACCATTAAAAATTGCAAATGCTGTTAAAAAATTAAATTTAAGACACGCTGTTATTACTTCAGTAGATAGAGACGATCTTGATGATGGTGGAGCAAATCATTTTAATGAAGTTATAACAGAAACAAGAAAAAATAATCAAAATACAACTATAGAAGTTTTAACTCCAGATTTTTTAAGAAAAGGCGATTCATATAAAAAAGTTGTAGAGGCTAAACCTGATGTTTTTAATCATAATATTGAAACAGTTCCTGGCCTTTATAGAAAAGTCAGACCAGGGTCTAGATACCTTTCTTCACTTGAACTTTTAAAAAATGCAAAAAAAATAGATAAAAATATTTTTACTAAATCAGGATTGATGCTTGGTTTAGGCGAAAATAAAGATGAAATTTTACAAGTTATGGATGATTTAAAATCTGCTGACGTTGATTTTTTAACAATAGGGCAATACTTGCAACCATCTGTTAAACATCATCCTTTAGATAGATATTATAGCCCAGATGAATTTGAAGAATTAGAAATTATAGCTAAATCAAAAGGTTTTTTATTAGTTTCTTCGTCACCACTTACTAGGTCCTCTTATCATGCAGATGAAGATTTCGCTAAACTTAAAAAAAATAGAATAAACCAAACTAATGCCCAAAGCATCAGTTAAAAGATCTATTGAGTGTTCCAAAAATCAATTAATTGATTTAGTTCTTGATATAGAAAAATATCCGATTTTTGTTCCATTTTGCTTAGATGCAAAAATACATGAAAAAAAAGAACAGGGTGATCTTTTATTAATAGTTGCAGACTTAACTATTGGAAAAGGACCTTTTAAAGATACTTACAAAAGTGATGTTAAATTTAATAAAAAACAAGACTCTATTTATGTAACTAATCTTGATGGACCTTTAAAATACCTTGAAAATAAATGGCAATTTAAGGAAAACAACAAAATTACAGAGGTCTCATTCGAGGTTGATTTTGAATTAAAAAATCGATTTTTAAATATAGTTATGACTAAATCTTTTCAATTTGGTTTAGATAAGATAGCAGATGCTTTTCAAAAAAGGGCAGAGGAATTATTTAGAAAAACTTAAGATTAAATTTAAAGCCTTATTAACTGTAGCTCTTTGAATTGAGGATCTTTTCTTATTTTTAAATAAGTGCTTTTTAACCAATGTTTTGTTACCTTTTTTAATACCAATAAACACTAAACCAACTGGTTTTTGTTTAGTACCACCATTGGGTCCTGCAATTCCAGTTACAGATACAGATATATTTGTTTTACTAATCCTATTTAAATTTTTTACCATAGATAAACAAGTTTCATAGCTCACAGCACCATGTTTCATTATTATTTTTTTTGGAACTTTAAGTGTATTTATTTTAGATTGATTAGAATAGGTGACTAATCCAAGTGTAAAAACCTTAGAAGAACCACTAATTGAAGTTATTGTGCTTGAAAGCAAACCACCCGTACAAGATTCTGCAAAAGACACTTTAAGTTTTTTTTTAGCTAATAATTTAACTAATTTTTGGGTAAGTTTTTTCACGAAGTAAATACCATATATAAAACAAGAACAGCCACAACATACAATCCTGCTGCAACATCATCCATAATTACTCCAAAACTGTTTTTAAAGTTTTTATCATAGTAACTTACAGGGTAGGGTTTAACTATATCGAAAATTCTAAATAGAATGAACATAATAAAATAAAAAGTTAATACTTGGCTAGTTTCCTTTACTCCTTCATGTGCAATTTCATAAAGACATATTGGAATTGATTGACCTATAAATTCATCGATAACAACTTCTTTAGGATCTTTATTATCCAAATTTTTTATAAAAATATTAACCGCGTAAAGTGAGATAAAGAAAATTATAATTACAAATATTAAAATAATATTAGGAGGAATTTTTAAAATATGAAGTAAAAAAAATAAGAATATCGTAGTTACTAATGATGCAACACTACCAGGTATTTTTTTTATTTTTCCAATACCTAGCATTGTAACAAATAAAAAATTAATTTTATTAATCATATTTTGAGACTGAAGTTATTACTTCGCAGGCTATAGCTTTTTCTTTTCCTATCAAGCCTAATTTTTCAGTTGTTTTTCCTTTTATATTTATTTGATTAGGCGATATTTCACAAATATCAGAAATAGATTTAATCATTTTATTTTTATATTTTGAAATTTTTGGCACTTGAGTAATTATGTTTATATCAAGATTATTTATAAAATAATTTTTTTGTTTTATTTCATTAATTATTTTTTTTAAAAGTATTGTTGATCTTATATTTTTAAATTTTTTACTTTTGTTAGAAAATTTTTGACCAATGTCTCCCATTCTACATGCACCGAGTATTGCATCAGTAATTGCATGAAGAACAGGGTCACCATCTGAATGTCCAAGCGTTCCCAAATAAGATTTAATTTTCATACCACCTAAGTATAATTTTCTTTTAGGTACTAGCCTATGAACATCAAAACCTATTCCATGCTTTACCTGACCATTATTTTCAATATCTGATATGTCAGTTATTTTTTTATTTTTAATCTCTCCATTAATAAATTTTACTTTTTTATTAGCTTTTATAAAAAGATTTGCATCATCAGTAATATTTAAACTTTTATTATTTTGTAATTTAAATAGATTTTCGTAATCAAAAGCTTGTGGAGTTTGAGTAAGGTAAATATAATCGCGGTTTAGATTTATAATAAGATTTCTATTTTTAAATTTTACTGAATCTTTCGATCTAATCGCCGGTACTACTGATTTATTTTTTTTTAGTTCTTTTATTAATCGATTGAGTAATTTTAGTGAAAAATTTGGTCTTGCAGCATCGTGTATAAAAACATTTTTAACTTTATTCTTTCTTATACTTTTCAAAGCTTTATAAGATGATTCTGCTCTTGTTTTTCCTCCAATAATAATTTTTAATTTTTTGGTATTTATAGTATTTACAAACTTTCTGTGCTTTTTATTTATTACCAGCAATATTTTCTCTATTTTTTTACACTTTTTTGCCTTATCTATTGAATGTTGAACTATCGGTTTTCCTTTATAAACAATATAAGGTTTTGGAGTGATTGAATTAAATCTTTTACTTTCGCCAGCTGCTAGTATTATAAAAAAATTACTCATGTATAATTTATATATTTAGTTTATTTATTGCATAATGTTTGATTTTATCAAAAAAAATATTTTTATATGTGTAATTTTTATAGTTACACTATCTGTTGGTTTTTTAACGTTTTTAACGTTTATAAACAAAAGTTTTTTAGATCTAAATCAAACTAACCTACAATCATTACTTATATCAAATGTTGTTCTATTGTTAGTTTTCTTTGTTTTAATTTTTTTTGAAATTAAAAATTCTCTAAAAGACGATATTAATGTTGATGGATCAAAAGCTAATAGAAAGTATATTGCCTTTTTTTCTTTATTCACTTTGATACCATCGATACTTATTTCTGTTTTTTCATTATTTCTTTTCTCATTCGCATTAGAAAAATATTTTGATAAAAAAATTACAACTGCTGTAAATAATTCATATGAAATAGCAAAAAATTATGTTGATGGCGTGAGGAATAAAATTGAATCGGATATTGTTCTTATAACACTAGATTTAAATAAAAATGTTAATATTTTTTATGATAATCCTTCAAGGTTCAAAAATTTACTTATAACGCAAAAATACATTAGAGATGTTGATGAAATACATTTGATTGATAGCTCTGGAAATTTATTAGCAACAACAAATGAAAAAAAGCAAGAATTTATTTCTCCTAATGAAAAAGCTTTAGAAATGGTATTTAATCAAGAGCGACCTTTAAAAATTATTAATGCATTTGAAAATCAATCATCAGCAATACAAAAGTTAACTGCTTATATAGATACTTATGTTTATGTTATAAAATTTTTAGATGAAGAAATATCAAATTATTTAACAGAATCTGAAGAAGCTATTAATTTTTATTATAGAGTTGAAGATAAAAGAACTGGTATTAAAATATCTTTTATACTTATTTATATAGTCGTTGTTTCGTTACTTTTATTTTTATCAATTTCTATAGCAATTAAATTTTCTTCAAGATTTTTTAGATCAATATCAAATTTAATATTTGCATCACATAAAATAGGACAAGGAAATTTAGAAACAAAAGTTCCAGAGATTAAAACCGATAAGGAATTAGAAATTTTAAACAAAAATTTTAACTTCATGATAGATCAGCTAAAAGAGCAACAAGAAAAACTTATTTTACAGGAAAGGCATGAGGCATGGAGCACAATTGCAAGAAAATTGGCTCATGAAATCAAAAATCCTTTGACACCCATACAGCTCACAATTG
Organism: uncultured Pelagibacteraceae bacterium; assembly: GCA_902588635.1. Taxonomy (GTDB): domain Bacteria; phylum Pseudomonadota; class Alphaproteobacteria; order Pelagibacterales; family Pelagibacteraceae; genus Pelagibacter. The sequence goes on from CACIPW010000013.1 coordinate 14,172, forward strand.
ACAGATTAAAACATAAATATTCAAATTTGATTAACGAAAAAGATGAAAAAAATTTTAATGATCATTTAGAAACTATTCATAAACAGATTGATCAAATTGAAGGATTAGTAAATGAATTTTCTGATTTTGCTAGAATGCCAAAACCTATTTTAAAGAAAACTAATTTATTAACTGTAATTAAAGAAAATCTTAATCTGTTAAATGAAATTGACGACACTATTAAGATTAATTTTGTAAATGATGAAAATGAATATTGGATGATTTGTGACAGTGACCAAATAAGTAGAGTTTTTTTTAATTTAGTTAAAAATTCTATTGAAAGTGTACAGGAAAAAGCTTCTAAAACTCCTAATTTATCCAAGAAAATTGATATAGTAATTGAGAACAAAAATGATTATATAACCCTGGTTATAACAGATAATGGAATTGGTTTCGTTGAAGAAAATTTAAGTAATATTTTAAAACCCTATTATACAACCAAAGAAAAAGGGACAGGATTAGGATTGTCAATTGTTAACAAAATACTTAATGACCATAATAGTAAAATTAAATTTATAAAACAAAAATTTGGCGCAAAAATTGTTATAAACTTTTCAAAAAATGGCAACTGAAATACTTATTATTGATGACAATCCCGATATAAGAAATATTTTAAATGATCTTATTTCAGATGAAGGTTATAAAACTAGGGTTGCAGCAAACTACAATCAAGCATTAAATGAAATTGATAAAAAATTACCCGATGTTGCTATTATTGATGTGAAACTTGATAAAGGAGATAATGATGGTATTGAGCTTTTAACTCATATTAAAAGCAAAAACAAAGATATTCCAGTAATAATAATTTCAGGACATGCTAATATAGAAATGGCAGTTAAGTCTTTGAAATCTGGTGCATTTGAATTTATTCAAAAACCTTTTGACCAAGAAAGATTAATGAATTTTGTTAAGAGAGCTGCAGAAAATTTTAATCTTAAAAACCAAAATAAAGAATTGGCAACGAAACTATTTCATTCATTTGAATTAATTGGTTCAAGTTCAAATATAGAAAAAATCAGAGATCAAATTTCCAAACTTTCATCTTCAGAAAGCAGAATTTTTATAAATGGACCAACTGGTTCTGGAAAAGAATTAATTGCAAGAAAAATCCATAAATTATCAAAAAGATCCAATGAACCTTTTGTAATTTTAAATGGAGCATTGTTAGATGTTAAAAAATATGAACAGGAATTATTTGGTGAAGAAAAAATAAATGGATCAATATCATATGGTGCTTTAGAAAAATCTTCTGGTGGAATATTGTTAATTGATGAAGTGTCTGAAATACCTTTGGAAACACAATCTAAAATTTTAAGAGTTTTAACTGACCAAAAATTTAAAAGAATTAATGGTGATCACGATATTAAAGTAAACGTCAGAATTATATGTTCATCTAGTAAAGATATTAAAAATGAAATTGAATTGGGTAATTTCAGAGAAGATCTATTTCATAGACTTAATGTATTTCAAATTAATATTGATCACTTAAAAAATAGGATTGAAGATATTCCACTGTTAATTAAGTATTTTTCCAAAAAAATTTCACAAAATTACAATTTAAAAAAATTTGATATTGACACAAATAATCACTATTTAATCAATTATGATTGGCCTGGTAACGTAAGAGAGTTAAGAAATTTAATTGAAAGAATAGCTATACTTGGACCTGATAATAATGAAAAAGTTTCAAGCATTATCAAAGAGTCCTTAAAAAAACCTGTTGGAGAAAATTATAAAATTGAAAATTCATTATCAATACCATTAAAAGAAGCTAGGGAAAATTTTGAAAAAGAATACCTTACTACTCAACTTAAAAAATTTGGCGGAAATATATCTAAAACTGCCGAATTTGTTGGCATGGAAAGATCTGCTTTACATAGAAAATTAAAGGGATTAGGCGTAAAAGATTTAAATTAAATGAATATTATTATTTGTGGTGCTGGTAGAGTAGGTTTTACAATAGCCAAGCTATTGAGTGAACAAAAACACTCAATTACTGTTATAGATCAGTCAAGTGAAGATATTCAAAAAATCAACGATTCACTTGATGTTAAAGGTATAGTGGGTAAGGCAACCTATCCATCAATTTTAGAAAAAGCAGACGCCTCAAATGCCGATATGATTATCGCCGTTACTAAAAATGATGAAATTAACATGCTTATCTGCCAGATTGCCTATACAGTTTTCAATATATCAAAAAAAATAGCCAGAATAAGATCTCAAGATTATTTAAATCCTAAATTTTCAAAAGTTTACAATAAAGATAATCTGCCAATAGATGTAATTATATCGCCTGAGCTAGAAATTGCACAATCAATACAAAGAAAACTTGAAGCACCAGGAGCTTTAGATAATATTCCTTTCGCTGATAACAAAATAAGATTACTTGAAATAAATATAGATAAAAATTGCCCATTAATAAAAATAAAACTTAACGAACTAACAAAAAAATTCCCAAAATTAGAAGCTCATATTTTGGGTGTTATTAGAAATGAAAAATTTATAATTTTAAAGAAAAACGATATAATTGAAGAAAACGATAAGGCATATGTGATCATTAACTCCATGCAAATGCAACAAACTTTAACTGTTTTCGGCCATAATGAAAAAATTTCTAACAAAATATTAATCATCGGCGGCGGAAATATTGGATTTAATTTAGCAAAAAATATCGAAAAATCTTTTGAAGATGCAAGAATAAAAATAATAGAAAAAGATAAAAGTAGAGCTGAATTTATCGCAAAAGAATTAAATAACTCAATTATCATAAATGGCAATGGTTTAGATGAAGATGTTTTAGCTGAAGCAAATTTAAATGAAGTTGAGACTGTACTTGCTTTGACTAATGATGATGAAGATAATTTAATGGTCAGTGTTCTTGTAGAAAAGTTTTCGAAAGATAAAAGAACAATGGCTTTAATTAATAAACCTAATTACTCATTGCTGCAATCATCATTAAAAATTGATGACTTGATAGATCCAAGAATGAACACTGTATCAAGCATATTAAAACATGTCCATAAAGGTTCTATAGAAAATGCTTACAGTATTTTAAATGGAGAGTATGAGGTAATAGAAGCTGAAATAATAGAAACATCCGAGTTAATTAACAAAGAACTTAAAAAATCAAATTTACCTGAGGAAATAAGAATAGGTGCAATTTTGAGAGGAAAAGAAATTATTATTCCAAGATCAAATTTTGTTTTTCAAAAAAAAGATATAGTTGTATTTCTTGCAAGAATAAATCAGTTACCACTAGTTGAAAATATGTTTCGAATTAGTTCAATTTAATTTTAATGAGTTACTTCAGTTTAATTTATTTAGGTATATTTTCTTTACTAATTTCAGTTTTATCTTTTTTTAATATTATTTATTCTTATTATTTTAACTTATATTTAAGTATTGATAGTTACGTTTATTCATTAATTTTGTCGTCAATATTGGGTTTAATATTTTTATTTAAAAAAAAAGATAATTACAAAGTTAATGTGTACCATAAAATCATGACCGTAATTACTGGATATTTTTTATTACCATTAATTTTATCAATACCCTTTTATTTTAGCATTTATAATATTTCATTTTTAGATTCCTTTTTTGAAGCAATTTCAGGATTTACATCAACAGGATTTACAATTTTTGAAAATATTAAACATTTAGATCAAAGCTTAATTTTATGGAGATCTTCAACTCAGTGGTTAGGTGGTTTATATTTTTTATTTTCAATTATTTTACTTATTGATATTTTTGATAATAATTTAAAAAAATCTCTTACTAATTTTATAAACTTTGATACTTCTGAAACATTAAAACAATCATTCAAAATTTTAATTCTTTACTCTATATTAACTTTTTTTATATTTGCAACTTTGAAAATTTTTGATTTTAGAACTTATGACTCATTCAATTTATCAATGACGTTAATTTCTTCAGGTGGTTTTTTGCCATTTAATAACCTTTCATTAGTTCTAAACTCTAATGTCAAAGAAGTGATTTTTTCATTATTAATGTTAATATCTTTTTTTAGTATTTTCTTGACCTATAATTTAATTTTTCTAAAAAATAAAAATATAAATTTTTTTCAAGAAGATATATATTTACTTTTTTATTTACTTTCGTTGATAATAATTTTCTTTTCTTTTTTAAACTTTGAGTATGATTTGAGTTTATTATTGTTTTGTTTAACAAGTAGCATTTCTAATATTGGGTTTTCTTTAGATAATAGTCCTAAAAATCTGTCATTTATTTTTTTAATTTTGGTTATTATTGGAGGATCATTTCTTTCAACAAGTTCCGGGATCAGATTTTTAAAACTTTATGTTTTATTCAAATTTTCATTAAATAATTTAATTTCACATGTGAAACCAATAAATGTTTCTAATAATAAACAGTTATTCTCTGAAATTAGTTTGGATAAGTTAATTATTAATAAATATTTTTTGTCAGTTATAATTTTTATAATATCTTTGATATTTTTGTCATCATTTTTAACTTTTTTTGGTATTTCTTTTGAAAGTTCTTTCAAAATTTCTATTTTAACTTTAATGAACACTGTTAATTCATCAATGTATGGAATTGAAGACTTTAATTTCCAAAATTTGCAGTTCATTATTAAATATTTTCTTATTATTTTCATGATTATCGGCAGAGTTGAACTTTTAACTGTATTAATTATTTTAAAAAAATTTCTTTTTAAAAATTAAATAAATATTATAAGTTCAAAATATATTTATATGCGCTCTTAGCTCAGCTGGATAGAGCATCGGTTTTCTAAACCGAGGGTCGGAGGTTCGAATCCTCCAGAGCGCGCCATTAAATCATCAAAAATACTTAAATTTTAATGTTATTTTTACTTGCAGCTAAAAATATATCATGCTTAAATTAAGAATATTCAAAAGTTATTTTGAATTATTTGTTAACAAATAAATAAATATAAAAGGGGATATATGTTTAAATACTTAAAACAATTGACTTCTTTAGTTGCAGTAGTTGCAGTTATGTTTGCTTTTACAACTGAAACAATGGCAGCAAAAAAGTCAAAAACTCTTAAAAACACTCAGAAGAAAGGTTTTGTAAGATGTGGCGTATCTCAAGGTCTACCTGGATTTTCTAATGCTGATGCATCGGGAAATTGGACAGGTGTTGACGTTGATGTATGTAGAGCGGTTGCTGCTGCAGTATTAGGTGATGCGAACAAAGTTAAGTTTACTCCACTTAGTGCTAAAGAAAGATTTACAGCTCTAACTTCTGGTGAGATTGATATCTTATCAAGAAACACAACTTGGACGCTTTCAAGAGATGCTGACATTGGTCTTACTTTCGTTGGAGTAAACTTCTACGATGGTCAAGG
>CACIPW010000014.1 GCA_902588635.1 uncultured Pelagibacteraceae bacterium
TCCTCTGTATTGTAGTTCTAGATTTTTATTGTAACCAAAAAAATCTGGAGTGCATACAGCATCATATTTCTTCGCAATTTCTTGAGTTTCATCAAAAAGATAAGGAAAATTAAAATTATTATTTTTAGAAAATTTAACCATGTTATCAAACGAGTCTTCAGGATAATTTTTTACGTCATTTGAGCAAATTGCTAAAGATTTTATTCCATTTATTTCTAATTTTTTACAATCTTCAACAATATCTTTAATTACAGCTTTAACATATGGACAGTGATTGCATATAAACATAATTAAAGTTCCATTCTCACCCTTTAAGTCATTAAGTGAGATAACTTTATTTTCAGTAGACTTTAATTGGAAATTTTCAGCTTTTTTTCCAAAATCACATATTGGAGTTTTTGTAAGTGTCATGTTAAGTATTATATAAGATATGTTCTACGATTTGGAAAACAAAAAACCAAAAAATTCAGGCGAAAATTGGGTAGCACCAAACGCAACAATAATTGGTGATGTAACTTTAGAAAAAAATACAAGTATTTGGTTCAATGCAACTCTAAGAGGAGATATTGAAAATATTCATGTATGCGAGGGCTCAAATATTCAAGACGGAAGTGTTTTGCATACTGACCCAGGGTATCCATTAAAAATAGGAAAAAATGTAACTGTTGGACACATGGTTATGCTTCATGGTTGTACAATTGGTGACAACAGCTTGATTGGAATAGGGGCTGTAATTTTAAATAACGCAAAGATTGGAAATAATTGCATTATCGGTGCTAAAGCTTTAGTTACAGAAAATAAAATAATACCTGATAACTCATTAGTGGTTGGATCACCTGGTAAGGTTATTAGACAATTAACAGAAAATGAAGTTGAAGCTGTTAAAGAAAATGCAATACGCTATCAAAATAACTGGAAAAAGTATTCAAGCTCTATACTCTAAATTTTATGAAAAAAATATTTATAATTCTATTTTGTTTGTTAATTGCAAGTCCTGCATTTGCGAGTAAAGAGTTAAAAAAATTATCTAAACAAATTAAAAACGGTGAGTTAGTAAAAATTAAAACATATGAAGCGTATAGTTTTTATCCTATACAAGAAGGTTGGCATAAAAAAACGCCAAGTGAATTTGATGCATTAATTTCATATCCAAAGGGTGAAGGCCCATTCCCAATGGTAATAATTGTTCATAGCAGCTGGGGACCTGAAGAATTTACATCAAAATGGATGAAATTTCATAAAAACTCGCATAAGAAATTATTGAAAATGGGAATTGGAACAATGTTCATAGATAGTTATAGTTCAAGAGGTCAAATGACTAGTTCAGCCGCAGATCAATTCACTGTTCCTCTTTGGTCAATGTTTATGGATCAATTTTTTGCGCTTGAATATTTATCAAAAGATCCAAAGGTTAATATAAAAAAAGTAGGAATTAGTGGCCATTCAAGAGGTGGAATGGTTTCAACTTTATCCTCAGAAAAAAGATTAAGAGATGCACTTATAAGTAGAGATTTATATTTTGCTGCCGCACAACCAAGAGCCCCAGATTGTGAAAATGTATCAATGTTTAGAAATCCTCAACCAATAAAAGAAACTAAAACTTGGATGGTTTTAGGTGGAGCTGATGACTATACTCGGGCAGGACCATGTGTAGAATTGGGCGAAAAAATTAAAGCAAATGGAGGAGATATAATAATAGAAGTTAAAAAAGGATGGCATCATGGATTCCTTGGCAATTATCCTGCTGAAATAAGTGAAGATGCGCAGATTTTTTGGAAATGCCCTCGCCTGTGGACTGAGGATGATGGAAAATACAATAAAGAATATATTAATTGGATGTTGAAATACGGCGCTTATGACTCTGAAGAAGCAATGTGGGAAATGGTAAAAAATGATCCAGAGAAAGCTTATGCAAGAAGTGGTATACCTTATGAAAAATCTAAGTGTATGTTTTTAGGTGCACACACAGGTGGTAATAAGGGAGGAAAATTCATGAAACCTTTTTTAAAATTTTGGGAAGAAACTTTACTTAACTAAGGAACTAACCAAGTATCTTTATTAGTTTCTAAATCAAATTTTGCTCTTCTATGACCTTTCGCCGCTAAGTATAACCACTCAATACTTTTTATTTTACACTGGATAACTGTAAAGTTTTTATACCCTTCTTCACTTTCCTCCATAGTAAATTCAAAATTATCTAATTTTGGTTTTAATCCTGAAGTTGGAGTAGGAGACTCTGTTCCAGGTCCATTATCTACAAGATAGCACTTTCTGCTTATATGACCTGTTTTAGACCAAGACTCTTTTGTTATTTCATTATTATGATTAACTATACATTCAACTTTTAACCTTACTTGGATTTTTTCTTCCTTATCATAAAAAAGCATAGAAGCATTTTTATTATTTTTTAATTTAGATATTTTATCTGATCTAATGTCACTATGAAATTGAAGAAGATTATTTGATTGATCAGATTTTCTAAGAACTACAATTCTTCCATCAAAGTCTTTTTGATCTCCACAAACAAATATTGGAATTCGAAATGTTGAACTTCTATTGGTCACTGCATCATCTAACATTGACCAAATCTTTTTTTTTATTTCGTTAAAATCTTCGTAGTATGCAGGTTGCATACTTATTACTTTCTAAACCTTTTTATTAAACTCGAAGTATCCCAACGGTTTCCACCCATTCCTTGAACTTCACCATAAAATTTATCTACCAATTCAGTTATTGGCAAAAGTGATCCGTTATTTTTCGCTTCATCCATTGCAATTTTTAAATCTTTTCTCATCCAATCCACCGCGAAACCAAAGTCAAATTTATCATCAATCATTGTTTTATATCTATTTTCCATCTGCCATGATTGAGCCGCACCCTTTGAAATAACTTCAATAACATCTTCCATATTTAATCCTGCTTTCATTCCAAAATTTATTCCTTCAGATAATCCCTGAACTAATCCTGCAATACAAATTTGATTTACCATTTTAGCAAGCTGTCCACTTCCAGCTTTACCAAGTAATTTCATTTTTTTGCTGTAGCAATCAATTTTATCTTTAGCTTTATCAAAATCTTTTTGATCACCACCAATCATTACTGTTAAAGCACCATTTTCTGCTCCAGCTTGACCGCCGGAAACGGGTGCATCTAGAGATCCAAAACCATTTTTTTTTGCGTAATCATATATTTCTCTTGCTATTGTTGCTGAAGCTGTAGTGTTATCAATATAAATTGATCCTTTTTTAATTGTTTTAAAAATTCCATTATCTCCAAATGTTACTTCTCTTAGATCATTATCATTACCAACACATGTAAATATAAAATCTGCATTTTCTGCAGCTTTGCTTGGAGTTTCCGCTTTAAAACCTTTGTGTTCTGCTAGCCATTTATCAGCTTTTGCCGTTGTACGATTATAAACAGTTACTTTGTGTCCAGCTTTTGATATATATCCAGCCATTGGGTAACCCATGACACCAAGACCTATAAAAGCAACATTACAACTCATAAAATGATTATAAATACTATTAGATCTAATTACAAAATAATTCTTTTTGGATTTATTTTTACATTTTCATCAAGCGTTGGTCAGAGTTTTTTTATAGGCTTGTTCAATTCTGATATAAGGAATGAATTAAATATATCGCATGGTGAATTTGGAGCTATTTATGGGATAGCTACCTTATGTAGTAGCATTTTATTAATATGGATAGGAAAAAAAATAGATGATATTAAATTATTATATTATTCGATTTTTGTAGTTATTCTATTGTCTTTTTCATCTCTATTTTTTTCTTATGTAACTGGAACGTTGTTTTTATTTTTTGGAATTTTTTTTTTAAGATTATCTGGCCAAGGTTTAATGTCACACACAGCATCCACAGCTACATCTAGATATTTTGAAAAAAGAAGAGGCAAAGCATTAAGTTATGTTTGGTTTGGTATGTCTTTGGGAGAGTTTTTATTTCCCATGTTAATTGTGTACCTTTTGTCTTTTATTTATTGGAGAGATCTTTGGATACAAATTTCAATTACAATTATATTGTTTTTGCCCGCAATTTCTTTTTTTACGATAAAAGATATTACTGTTTTATCAAGAGAAGAGGATTCTGAAGTAAAAAAAAATAACTTTAGTTTAATAAAAAGTTGGAAAAGAAGTGAAGTTATAAAGGATTTTAAATTTTATACCATATTACCATGTTTATTAGCTCCAGCTTTTATAATTACTGGGATTGTCATTAATCAATCTTTCATTACTGAATCCAAAGACTGGGGGGAATACACTTTAGCAAAAGCTTTTATGAGCTATGCTATACTTACTGTTATAACTTTGTTTTTTTCAGGATTGTTAGTTGATAAATTTACGAGCAAAAAACTTTTACTTTTTTTTAATATACCAATGTTGTTAAGTTTAATTGTATTGATATTTTTTAAAGCTCCATATTCTGCTTTAATTTTTATGGGGCTATTAGGCATCACTAATGGATTTACCAATGTTTTAATATCTTCTCTTTGGGCTGAAATTTATGGAGTTAATTATTTAGGAGCAATCAAAGCTTTAACAGGTGCTTTAATGGTTTTTTCGACAGCTTTAGCAACTACAGTTTTTGGTTTATTAATCGATTTTGGATATTCAATCGAAAGTATTTCAACAATATGTGCAATTTATATTGTAATATCGACATTGATTATTGCTATATTTCAAAAGATCTACAATCCAGTATTAATAAATAAAACTTGATTTTAAATTTGCTCAGGTATAAATAACACGCATGGCCAGAGTAACTGTTGAAGATTGTATTGATAAAGTAAAAAGCCCATATGAATTAGTTTTAGTAGCCAAAGAAAGAGCTACCCAACTTAATTCGGGCATTGAACCAACAGTTGAAAGAGAGAACGATAAAAACACAGTAATTTCTTTAAGAGAAATAGCCCAAAAAAAAATAAAAGTTTCCGAACTAACAGAGAGCGCCGTTTATAAATTAAGAAAACACGTTGAACAAATTTATGAAAATCCAGAAGAAGATGAAGAAATTGGAGATGATTTTGAAAACATATATAAAGGCGAGATATCAAAAAGTGGAACTCCTATCTTGCCATCAAAAAGAGCAAGAAAAGTACCAGAAAAAATAAAAGTTTCTGAAGAAGATCTAAAAGAGTTAAAAGGATCAACAGAGACAAATGTGGAAGTAGAAGTAAAAGAAGAGAACACTGAAGAAGGCGACGTTTCTCTTGACGAGGTATCAGATGCTGAAAATCAAACTTCAGAAGACACAGATACTACAAATTCTTAAAAAAATAATATAAAATATAATCATGAACAGGAAAGTTTCAGTTGCTCCTATGATGGATTGTACAGACCGTCATGAAAGATACTTTTTAAGATTAATTAGTAAAAATGTACTTTTGTATACAGAGATGATTGTATCAGAAGCTATAGATAGAGGTGACAAAAAAAAACTTTTATCTTTTAATTTAAATGAAAAACCTGTAGCGCTTCAACTAGGAGGTTCTTCACCTAAATTACTTTCAAATGCATCAAAAATTGGTGAAGAGTTTGGTTATGACGAAATTAATTTAAACTTAGGTTGCCCGAGTAAAAAAGTTCAAAAAAATAAATTTGGAGCATGCTTAATTAAAGAGCCAAATCTTGTTGCGGATTGTTTAAATGAAATGCAATCAAAAACAAATCTACCAGTTACTGTTAAAACTAGAATTGGATATGATGATGTAGATGATTATGAAAGTCTTTTTAATTTTATAAATTTATTAAAATCGACAGGCATTAAAACTTTCGTAATTCATGCAAGGAAAGCAATGTTAGGAAAGTTTACTCCTAAACAAAATTTAAATATACCATCTTTAAAATATGAGATGGTTTATAAATTAAAACAAGACTTTAAAGATTTAGAAATAATTATAAATGGTGGAATCACATCTGCCAATGATGTTAAAAATCATTTAAATAAAGTTGACGGCGTTATGATTGGAAGATCAGTTTATCATTCACCTTATATATTGGCAGATATTGAAAAAGAAATTTTTAAAAACGAAAATATTTTATCTAGAGAAGAAATAATTAAAGAATTGGTTCCGTACGTAAAAAATGAAACTAAAAAAGGAACTAGGTTAAATCAAATTATGAGACATACCTTAGGTCTTTTTCATGGACAAACTGGATCAAGTTTTTGGAAAAGATATTTGAGCGAAAATATGTGTGTCAGGGATGCTGATGTTAAAAAAATTGATCACATTATGGATAAAGTTAAATTAGCACCACAAGTTCGATCAGTGGGTTAGATTGATCAGTTCAATTTTTACAAACGATTATTTTTTTTTCATACTGTTAATGATTCTCATTGCTTTTCCAGTTGGTTTTTTGGCTGGATTGTTTGGGATTGGAGGAGGGCTCATTACTGTCCCTTTTCTATTTTTTATTTTTGATAGTTTAAATGTAAATCCAGATTATTTGATGCATTTAGCAGTTGGAACTACATTTTCTATAATTATTCCAACATCTATAGTTTCAGTTTTGACACACAACAAACATGGATCGGTTGATTTTTCCGTGATCAAAAATTATGGAATTTTTGTAATACCAGGCGTTTTATCAGGAACTGTTTTTGCAGCCATTTTACACACTAAATCTCTTTTGTTGTTTTTTGCTACAGTTGTTTTTTTGCTTGGAGCTTATTTATTAAATCTTAAAGACAAGACAGATAATTTAAAAGTGAACTTTAATTTAATTCCAAAAATTTTACTTGGTTTTGTTTCGGGCTTTATTTCAGCAATCATGGGTATCGGTGGGGCGATTATGAATGTTCCTATCTTAAGATATTTTGGATATCCAATAAGCAAATCAATAGGTAGTGCAGCCGCCATTGGTTCTGTAATTTCTTTATTTGGAGCAATAGGTTTTTTAATTACAGGCTCATTTCTAAAAGCTAATTTGCCATTAAGTGTAGGATTTATAAATATACCTGCTTTTTTAATATTTATACCAATAACTATGTTTATGGCGAGAGTAGGAGCAAATACAGTACACAAGATTGACAAATCAAAATTACAGAGATTTTTTGGAATTTTTTTATATGTAATAGGAGCTGTTTTTTTGTACAGGTACCTTGGTATTTAATTATAAATTAAATTTTTTGGTCGTACTCGCCAATTTTTCCAGATTTTTGTAACAGATTATCTATAAAATTAAAAATTTCTTTTTTTCTTTTGTCTGATGTGGGGCTTTCAGTAACTACCACCAGAGATGGTTTGTTAGAAGAAGCTCGTAATAAACCCCATGAACCATCTTCTAAAGAAAATCTAATTCCATTAACTGTTAATATTTTAGTTATAAGCAATCCATCAATTTTTACATTGTCAGACTTTAATTTGTTAATATCAGAAATTAATTTATCAATTAAATCATATTTTTCTTCATCTTTACAAAAAGGAGCCATTGTTGGGCTTTGAAAAGTTTTAGGTAAACTTTCAATCATTTTATTCATACTTTTATCTTGGTTATTTATAAGATGACATACTTGAATTGCAGAATTTATACCATCATCAAAACCATAACCTAGTGGCTTATTAAAGAAGAAATGACCACTTTTTTCAAATCCAGCTATTGCATTTTCTTCATTAACTTTTCTTTTAATATAAGAGTGTCCAGTTTTCCAATAAATTGTTTTACAATTATTTTTTTTCAAGATTTCATCTTTTTCAAATAATCCTGTAGATTTAACGTCAACAACAAATTTAGAATTTGGGTGTTGGTTTGAGATATTTCTGGCTATTAATAAACCAATTTTATCAGCAAAAATTTCATTTCCTTCATTGTCAATTACACCAACTCGATCCCCGTCTCCATCAAAACCAAAACCTACATCTGCATTGTTTTTTTTAACACATTTAGCTATTTCATTAAGCATTTTCATATCTTCAGGATTAGGATTGTATTTTGGAAAATTAAAATCTAAATTACAATCTAATTCTATAACTTCACATCCAATTTCACTTAAAATTTTTGGAGCAAAAATTCCAGCCGTACCATTACCACAGGCTGCAACAACTTTTATTTTTTTTTTTATTTTATGAAGCGATAATTCTTTTATATAAATTTTATTAAAATCTTTAATTTCTTTATAAGAACCATTTCCTGTTAAAAATTTTTCGTTTAAAACGATATCTTTAAGTTCTGACATTTCTTCCTTGCAATGTGTTAGACCTTTTTCAATACCCATTTTAATTCCAGTCCATCCATTTTCATTATGGCTTGCTGTGATCATGGCGACCGCATCTGAATTTAATTTAAATTGAGAGAAATAAACTGTTGGAGATAGACATAAACCTATGTCTTCAACATTACATCCTGTTGAAATTAAACCATCTATAAAATTTTTTTTTACTTCTTCGCTGTATGATCTGTAATCATGACCAACAGTTACTCTTGGGTTTTTATTTTTATTTATTACTTGAGTTCCAAAACCTTTTCCTACTAATTTTATCCCTTCTGAATTTATGTTTTCAGGGTACAGCCATCTCGCGTCGTACTCTCTAAAACCTAAAGGATCAATTTTTACAGGACTTGCCATCTTGTTATATGTACATTTATTTTATTTTTTTATTGATATATTTTTATAATGTTCTATATATGTTCTATTGATTTCTAATTTATATAGTATATTAAAGAGATCTACATACAACATGTAGTTGTTTTACAAAAAACGTTATATATTAAGGGAGTAAATGAACAAATTTTTGTCTCAAGCTATCAAGAAAGCTGTCTCTGAATATAGCCCGGTAGCAGTCGAAGTTAATAAAGACAAGAGACCAGATCTATTTTCTCTTAGCGATCAAACCGAACTATTTCAAAACTCTAAAGGAATAACAGTTAAAATTGACAGAACAAGAGATATTAATTTAACCGATTTTGGTAGAGCAACTTTAAGTGATAGGTATTTAGGGGAGAATGAATCTTTTCAAGATTTATTTGCGCGTGTTTCTAGTCACTATGCAGATGATAATTTACATGCCCAAAGAATTTATAATTACATTAGTAATTTATGGTTCATGCCTGCGACACCAGTTTTATCAAATGGTGGAACAAAAAGAGGATTGCCAATTTCTTGTTTTTTAAATGAAGCAGGTGATAGTTTGAATGGAATTTTGGATCTTTGGAGTGAAAATGTTTGGCTTGCTGCAAGAGGTGGAGGAATTGGAAGTTACTGGGGCAACTTAAGATCAATAGGTGAAAAAATTGGAAGAGTAGGCAAAACTTCTGGAATTATTCCTTTCATAAAAGTTATGGACTCATTAACAATGGCTATTAGCCAAGGTTCACTAAGAAGAGGGTCTGCCGCATGTTATTTACCAATTGATCATCCTGAAATAGAGGAATTTATTGAAATGAGAAGACCAACAGGAGGAGATCCAAACAGAAAATCATTAAACCTTCATCACGGCGTTCTAGTTACAGATGCATTTATGAGAGCGGTTGAAACCGACGAACAATGGGCCCTTAAAAGTCCAAAAGATGCATCAATTCAATCCACTATCTCCGCAAGAAATTTATGGATAAGATTATTAACTGCAAGAATAGAAACTGGTGAGCCTTATATTGTGTTTATTGATACAGTTAATAGATTGATACCTCAACACCATAAACTTGCTGGTTTAAACGTTAAAACCTCTAACCTTTGTAGTGAAATAACTTTACCAACAGGTTTAGATAGAGATGGAAAAGATAGAACAGCAGTTTGTTGTTTGTCTTCATTAAACGTAGAAAAATATGATGAATGGAAAGATGATAAAAATTTCATAAAGGATGTGATGAAATTTTTGGATAATGTTTTAGAAGATTTTATTGAAAAAGCTCCTGAGGAATTTAAAGATGCAAAATACGCAGCAAAAAGAGAACGTAGTGTTGGTTTGGGTGTGATGGGAGTTCATTCCTTTTTTCAACAAAAAATGGTTCCATTCGAGTCAGTAATGAGCAAAGTCTGGAACAAAAAAATATTTGAACATATACAAAAAGAAGTTGATCAAGCATCTAAAGATTTAGCAGATGAAAGAGGACCTTGTCCTGATGCGGCTGAATATGGTTATAACGAAAGATTTTCTAACAAAACTGCAATTGCTCCAACAGCATCAATTTCAATAATTTGTGGAGGAACCTCGCCTGGAGTTGAACCTATAGCGGCTAATAGTTTTACTCATAAAACACTTTCTGGATCTTTTAATGTTAGAAACAAATATCTAAAAAAAATATTACAAAAATATAGCAAAGATAATGATGAGATATGGTCAAGTATTACAACCAATCAAGGATCTGTTTCTCATTTAGATTTTTTAACTCAAGAAGAAAAAGATGTTTTTAAAACTGCTTTTGAATTGAATCAAAAATGGGTTGTAGAGTTGGGAGCAGACAGAACTCCTCACGTTTCTCAAGCTCAGTCTATAAACCTATTTTTATCAGCAGATGTGCATAAAAAAGAACTTCATGAAATTCACTTTCAAGCTTGGAAAAAAGGCTTGAAAAGCCTCTACTATTGTAGATCTAAATCTATTCAAAGAGCGGAAAATATTAACAATAATTTATCAACTACAGCTGAAAACAATGTGTATAAAAATGATTCAAATCAAAGAGAAGAAACAGAAATAGAATATGATGAGTGCCTATCATGTCAATAGCAAAAAAAACAAACAAAGAAATTACCGAACCTATAAAAAAAGGTCTTCTTATTGGTGATCCGGTGTATAAACCATTCAGATACCCTTGGTGTTATGATGCTTGGTTGACACAACAAAGAATCCACTGGCTACCCGAAGAGGTGCCTTTGGGAGACGATGTTAGAGACTGGCAAAAAAATTTAAGCTCAGAAGAAAAGAATTTGTTAACCCAAATTTTTAGATTTTTTACACAAGCAGATGTTGAGGTAAGTAATTGCTACATTAGGCATTACATGAACGTTTTTAAACCAACAGAGGTTTTAATGATGATGTCATCTTTTGCTGCGATGGAAACAGTTCATATCGCTGCATATTCTCATTTATTGGATACAATTGGTATGCCTGAAACTGAATATTCAGCTTTCTTAAAATACAAAGAGATGAAAGATAAATATGATTACATGCAAGGTTTTAATGTAAATTCTAATCATGACATAGCAAAAACTATAGCTGTATTCAGCGCATTCACTGAAGGATTACAATTGTTTGCAAGTTTTGCGATCTTATTAAATTTTCCAAGACAAAATAAAATGAAAGGAATGGGTCAAATTGTTACTTGGTCCGTAAGAGACGAAACTCTTCATTGTAACTCTATGATAAGACTTTTTAGAGAATTTGTTAAGGAGCAGCCAGAAATTTGGACACCACAATTAAAAAAAGAAATATATGAGGCATGCAGAACTATAATTTCACACGAGGATGCTTTTATAGATTTAGCTTTTCAACAGGGTCCTATAAAAGGTCTTACACCACAAGAGATAAAAGATTACATAAGATGGATTGGAAATAGAAGATTGACTCAGTTGAATTTAGAACCAATTTACAAAATTGATAAAAATCCTTTGACTTGGCTAGATACGATGCTTAACGCTGTAGAGCATATGAACTTTTTTGAGGGAAGAGCCACGGAATATTCAAAAGCATCAACAAAAGGAACTTGGACAGAAGCTTTTGGTGATTTAGATTCTCCTTACCCAGAAACTCTTGAAAGTAAAAAATAGTTTTTTTATTTATCTTTGATTAAGAAGTATAACTTTACGATGTTCAGGACCAGTGTATTTAGAAAGGGGTCTGATTAACTTATTTGCAGCGTGTTGTTCCATAATATGAGCTGACCAGCCAGTTATTCTAGAAATTACAAAAATTGGAGTAAAAAAATCAGTATCAAAACCCATTAAATGATAAGTTGGCCCAGTTGGATAATCGACGTTCGGGTGAATATCTTTTCTTTCAATCATTACATTTTTAACTATATCGTAAATTTTAATAAATTTTTTATCTTTTTTAATTTCTGCAACTTTTTTAAAGTATTTTTCCATTGTAGGAACTCTTGAATCGCCTTTTTTATAAACTCTATGACCAAAACCCATTACCACATCTTTATTATCGAGAGCTTTATTAATCCATTTAAAAGCATTTTTGGGATTTTTTATCTTATTCATCATACGCATAACTTCTTCGTTAGCTCCTCCGTGTAATGGGCCTTTTAAACTTGCTATAGCACCAGTAATCGCACCATGTATATCTGACAAACTGCTAGTTATAGTTCTTGCTGTAAATGTTGAAACATTAAAACTATGTTCCGCATAAAGAATTAAAGATACATCAAAAGCTTTCACAATTTCTTTACTTGGCACTTTTCCAAAACACATATGAAAAAAATTTTCAGAAAAAGACAAATTTTTCTTTGGTGATACTATTTTTTTACCTTTTCTGGTTCTAAAAAAGGCAGCTAAAGCAACAGGTGTTTTTGCAAATATTCTAACAGCTTTTCTCATGTTAGCTTTAGGAGAATTATCTTTAGTTTCTTTATCTTCTAGAGACATTAAGCTAACTGCAGTTCTTACAACATCCATTGGATGTGCTTTTTTAGGCATTTTTTGAATGTCATTTAATATCTGTTTTGAGAGTTTTCTATCTAATCTTTCTTCTTTAATGAATTTTTTTAACTGTGTTTTATTAGGAAGTTCTCCGTTTAGGACAAGATAAGCCACTTCTTCAAAAATACACTTTGCACAAAGGTCTTGAACAGCATAACCCCTGTAAGTAAGAGAATTAATGTCAGGCATTACTTGTGATACGGATGTTTCATCAACAACAATTCCTAATAAACCTTTTTTTATTTCATCACTCATTATTCGTGACCCTCTGTACTAAAATTATAAATTTTCTCATCTAAAGAGTTGTATTTTTCATATTCCACTATTTCATACAACCTTTTTCTCGTTTGCATTTTATCTATAATATTATTTTGATGTCCATCCTTAAAAATGTCTCGTAAACCATCCTCGACACTTTTCATTGCTAACCTTTGAGTGGTTACTGGATATATTACAATATTATATCCCAAATTTTCTAAATCTTTGTAATTTAATAATTTTGTCTTTCCGAATTCAGTCATGTTTGCTAATAAATAGCAATCTACTGATTTTCTAACAACTTCAAATTCTTTTTCATTAGCAAGAGCTTCAGGAAAAATAATTTCTGCTCCAGCATCAACGTATGCTTTACATCTATCAATCATTTTATCTATTCCTTCGACCGCTTTAGCGTCAGATCTAGCTATTATTTTAAAATTTTTATCTTTCCTAGCTTTTACACATTCTTTGATTTTATTTACCATTTTATCGGTAGGTACTAATTCTTTATTATCTAGATGACCACATCTTTTTTGTTCAACTTGATCTTCTAAATGAACTCCAGCAACACCAAACTCTTCAAAAGTTTGTATTGTTTTTTCACATGACTTAAAGCCCGTGTCTATATCAACTATAGTTGGTAAATTAGTTACTCTAGAAATTAAATAAGATCTTG
Source organism: uncultured Pelagibacteraceae bacterium (assembly GCA_902588635.1). Taxonomy (GTDB): domain Bacteria; phylum Pseudomonadota; class Alphaproteobacteria; order Pelagibacterales; family Pelagibacteraceae; genus Pelagibacter. Next base: position 13,540 of record CACIPW010000014.1, read on the forward strand.
TGCTTACATCTTCCAAAGTTGTTAAACCTATATCAGGAAAACCAAGATCATTTGCCATAACACCACCAGACACATAAACCGCGTCGAAACCAATCTCTTCTATAACTTTTGCTGTAAGTGGGTTGTATGCACCAGGCACTCTTAAAATTTTATTAGATTTTAATTTTTGATTTAGAATTTTTCTTTTTTCTTCAGGTTTTTTTTCAACAAAATGCATTAGAAAATTGCCTTTCTTGTATTTTTTTTTAAATTTGATTTTTTAATTTCAATATTTAGCTTGTTTAATTGTCCAGATTTTAATTTTTTTAAATTTTGCACAGTTTTTAAAAATCTATCACTTTCTTTTCTTGAAATGATATTTTTTGTAAGTGTAAGAAATTTTTTAATATAGTTATTTCTAGAAAATGGTCTTGAGCCATAGGGGTGAGCATCAGCTTTATCTAGTTCTGTGATAATTTTTTTTCCATTTTTTAGTGTAACCACTACTTTTCCTCCAAAAGATTTATTTTTTGGATTTGAATCATGATATTTTTTAGTCCATTTTTTATCTTCGTGAGTTTTTATTGAGCGCCATATTTTAATTGTACTTTTTTTATTTGACCGTAATTTTGTATAAGATTTTACATGATGCCAATCAGCATCTTCTAAAGCTACTGCAAAAATATACATAATTGAATGATCTAAAGTTTCTCTGCTTGCATTAGGATCCATTTTTTGAGGATCATTTGCACCTGTACCAATTACGTTATGAGTGTGATGACTTGTATAAATATCAATTTTTTTTATTTGGTTTAAATTATTAATTTTTTTATTAAGCTTTTTTGCGATATCTATTAATGCTTGAGCTTGATATTCTGCGGAATATTCTTTTGTATAAGTTTCCAATATTGCTTTTTTTTCTTCATTTTTTTTTGGTAGAGGAACTTTATATAATGCTTTTTTTCCATCTAAAATTCTTGCTATAACACTATCTTCACCTTCGTAAATTGGACTGGGAGCCCCTTCACCTCTCATGGTTCTATCTACTGCTTCGATTGCTAGTTTACTTGCGTGAGCTGGAGCAAAGGCTTTCCAGCTAGAAATTTCTCCTTTTCTAGACTGTCTTGTTGAAACAGTCGTATGTAATGCTTGTTGAATAGCTTGATAAATAATTTCTATATTAAGCTTAAGCATTGTTCCTAACCCTGCTGCTACACTAGGACCAAGATGAGCAATATGATCAACCTTATGTTTGTGAAGACAAATACCTTTAACCAAATTAACTTGAACTTCATATGCAGTGAGAATTCCTTTTATTAAATTAATTCCACTAACTTTTTTTTGTTGAGCTACCGCAATTAAAGGAGGAATATTGTCTCCAGGATGACTGTAATCAGCTGCTAAAAATGTATCATGAAAATCTAGCTCTCTAACAGCTGTACCATTTGACCATGCTGCCCATTCACAATCAAATTTTAGTTTTGAGTTTACTCCAAACAAATTTGCACCATTATTTCTTGGGTGTTTTAAAGCCATTTCTCTAGACGAAATAACTGATTTCCTATTTAGTGACGCAATAGCAACTGATGCATTGTCAATTATTCTATTGATAACCATTTCTACAGATTTTTTATTTAGTTTTGAATTATCACTTGCTATTTCAGCTAATTTCCAAGCCAGTTGTTTTTTCTTAGGCAAGTGTATTTTTGATGGATAAACTTTTACTTTATGAATTATCAATTTGTCTCCTAAAAAATTTCACTACTGTAATACAATAATAACTGCAGTTATCAAAAGCAAAACTGCTAAAAAATACTCAATTAATGCTTTTATTTTATTATTCTTTACCAAATTTCTTATTGCAGAACCAAAACCTGCCCATGGAGATATTGATAATGGACAAATAATTAAAGCAATAATGCCAATAACAAAAATAGAAAAAATTAAATTTTCGTCTTTAGGTAAAAAACTAGAAGCTGCCATACTTGATATAGTCCATGCTTTAGGGTTAACTATTTGAAATAACGCAGCTTCGTGAAATTTTAAAGGTCTTGAGTCATCTTCTTTTATTTTACTAAAAGATCCTATGATTTTGTAGCTTAGATACAAAAGATATAATGAACATAGTATTTTTAAAATACTTTGCAATTGAGGAAATATTTGAAAAATTTTCCCTAATCCTAAACAGACCAAAATTAACTGCGAAACATGACCAATTGTAATACCCGTCATATGTGGAATAGTTTTTATAAATCCAAATTTAAGACCTGATGCAAGAACCATAGCATTATTTGGTCCTGGGGTTACGTACATTACAAAATAAAAACTAATTAAGGCAATTAAAATATTTAAATCAACCATGAATAAAAGGTAATATTATTTTTTCAATATCAACAAAATCTTTTATTAAATGATCGTGAGAAATTTCATTTGGGTTTTTTTCTGTGTAACCATTTTCTAATAATACAAAAGGTATATCAGCAGCTTTTGCTGTATCTGAATCTGTTTCGCTATCACCTATCATTAAGCTTTTTTTTAAATTACCTTGCATAATTTCAATGATATTAGTTAGATGTCGTGGGTCAGGTTTTCGGTAATCAAAGGTATTACTTCCAGCAACATATTCAAAATAATTATATACATTAATTTTTTTAAGAAGATCAACAGCTAGATGCTCAGGTTTATTAGTGCATATTCCCATCGAGATATTGTTTTTTTACACCATTTTAAAAAATCCAAAGATCCATTTATCAATTTACTTTCATTTGCAATATTTTTTCCATAGTAATTTATAAATTCAGTTACCATTTCTTCTTTAATTTCATCATCATCAATTTTTCCAAATTCCTTTTTGGCTTGACCCCATACTGATCTACCTATTAATGACTTAGCACCTTTTCCAATTAATTTTCTAATATCGTCCGTTGATTTAGTTTTGTAACCAAATTTTTCCATTACATGGTTGTGTGCGCTCATAAGATCTGGGGCTGTATCTACCAAAGTTCCGTCAAGATCAAATATTATTGTTAAATTTTGAGTCATTTTAAAAGTATTAATAAGAAATAATTTGTGACTTAAAGAACATTATTACTTAACTATAAGAAATCTTAATAAATGAAACAAATAAATTTACAAGATAATTTAAGAAAAAAATTCTTAAAAAAAGGAGTTAAGATGATGGCTCCAGAAACAGTTTTCTTTTCTAAGGATACGAAAATAGGAAAAAATGTAACAATTGATCCTTATGTTGTAATTGGAGAAAAAGTAAAAATCCAAAATAATGTAAAAATTTTTTCTTTTTCACATTTAGAAAAAGTAAGAATTGAAAGCAGCGTAAACATAGGACCTTATGCAAGATTAAGACCTGGTACAATTTTAAAATCTGGATCAAGAGTTGGAAATTTTGTTGAAGTTAAAAAAAGTACAATTGGAAAAGATTCTAAAGTTAATCATTTATCTTACATTGGAGACACAATTTTAGGATCAAAAGTTAACGTGGGCGCAGGAACCATAACTTGTAATTATGATGGTAAGAGAAAAAATAAAACAAAAATTAAAAATAAGGTTTTTATAGGTTCAAATTCTTCATTAGTTGCACCAATAACAATTAACGAAAACAGCGTTGTTGGAGCAGGTTCGGTAATAACAAAAAATGTAAATAAAAAATCTTTAGCTTTAAGTAGATCTCCTCAAGTAGAAATTAAAAATTATAAAAGAAAAAAATAATGTGTGGAATAGTTGGAATAGTTAGTAATAAATCTGTATCAGCAAGTATTATAGGTGCTTTAAAAAAACTCGAGTATCGTGGGTATGACTCTGCAGGAATATCAACTATAAGCAATGGTCAAATTAATGAACAAAAATGTTCTGGAAGAGTAGACAATTTAGAAAAAATTCTTTTTCAAAATCCTTCTAGCGGCGATCTTGGTATTGGTCACGTTCGCTGGGCAACACATGGAATTCCAAACCAGGTTAATGCGCACCCACATTCATCTGAAGTAGTTTCAGTTGTTCATAATGGAATTATTGAAAATTCAGATAAATTAAGAAAAGAATATGAAAAAAAAGGTTACTCATTTAAATCCCAAACAGATACCGAAGTAATAACAGTCATGCTAACCGATTTATTAAAAAAAGAGGATTTAATTAATTGCATTCACAGGACTTTAGAAAAATTAGAAGGAAGTTTTGCTTTAGGAGTTATTTTTAAAGATTTTAATAATTTAGTAGTTGGAGCTAGAAGAGGCAGTCCTTTAGCAGTTGGTTATGGACACGATGAAAATTTTATTGGATCTGATTCTTATGCACTTAAATCAATGACAAATAAAATCTCTTATCTTGATGATGGAGATTTTTGTATACTCTATAAAGAAAAAGTTGAGTTTTACAATTCTAATAAAAAAAAAATAAATAAAGAAATTTTTGAATTGTCCAATGAAGATAATGTTGCTGAGAAAGGTGATTATAAGGACTTTATGTCAAAAGAAATTAACGAACAATCAATCACAACAAAAAAATGTATTAATGAATATTTGGACAAATCTCGAAATGAAATAAATATTTATAATTTACCAATAGAACCAAAAAAAATTAATAAAATTCGCTTAATAGCTTGTGGTACTGCTTATCATTCTTGCTTAATGGCTAAATACTGGATTGAAGAGTTTACCTCAATAGATGTTGAGGCAGATATTGCTTCAGAGTTTAGATATAGAAAAGTAAAATTAAATCCAAACGACTTATATATTTTTGTTTCACAATCAGGTGAAACAGCTGATACTTATGCTGCTTTAGAAAAATGTAAAAAAAATAAAGTAAAAACATGCGGTATAGTAAATGTTGTTGAAAGCTCTATAGCAAGATCAGCCGACTTTGTTTTACCAATTCATGCAGGACCAGAAATAGGAGTTGCCTCAACAAAAGCATTTATTGGACAAATGATTGTTCTTTATTTATTAACTTTAAAAATCTCTAAAGAAAGAGGTGATATGAATTTAGAAGAATATGCAAAAT
>CACIPW010000015.1 GCA_902588635.1 uncultured Pelagibacteraceae bacterium
AAATGGATTAGCTTTCATATAATAACCAGACTTTTTGTTATACAAAGCCTCATCAATGTATTTGTCTATTGTGAAGATGTTGTTTTTTTTAAACTGCATTATTTTTTTTAAAAAATAAATAAATTCCAAAAATAAAGAAAATAATACTTATTAATTGTCCCAGGCTAAGGTTAAAAATTATATAACCAATTTGTTGGTCAGGAACTCTAAAGAATTCAATTAAAAATCTGAATATAGAATAAAAAATTAAAAATAATGATGAAATTACGCCAGGTTTATTAGATATTTTTTTTTTTAAGATATAGTTTAATAAAATAAACAATACTATACCTTCAAAAATTGCTTCATAAATTTGTGATGGGTGTCTTGAAATGTTGTCTACAGCTAAAAATTTTACTGACCACAAAACATCAGTTTCTTTACCATAAAGTTCTGAGTTAATAAAATTCGCTATTCTGCCAAAAAAAATTCCTATAGGCGCAACTAGAGAAATTAAATCTAAAAAAATATATGTATTAATTTTATTTTTTTTACTGAACCATAAGGTTGCTAGAATTGTTCCTATTAAACCTCCATGAAAAGACATTCCACCATTCCAAACCATAAAAATTTCAGAAATATTTTCCAAGTAGTATTTAAAGTTATAAAATAATACATAGCCTAATCTTCCACCTATAATAATTCCAACGATTATGTACGCAATCAAATCATCAAATAAGACAAGAATTTTTGTATCTTTAATTAATTTTTTTTTACAGTAAGCCCAGCCAAAAATAATTCCCAAAATATAAGCAACTGAATACCATCTGATTTGAAATGAAAAAAAATCAAATGCAACTGGGTCAAAATTGTTTATAAACATTTTAATTATATAAAAGTAGAGTATATTAGATTTTAAAAGGAATGCATGTCAAAATCAAAATTTGTAATTGATAAATTGGCCAAATTATTCGAACAAGGCCTAGTATCATACAAAGACCTAAGCTCAGAAATTTTAAATATTTTAAGATCAAAAAGAGATGAAATAATTTTTAGGATGAAAATAACCAGCAAAGAAGAAACAGAAGTACAAAATCAAAGAATTGAGATTTTAGAAAAAAAATTGAAAAAAATTGAAAAGATAATTAAAGGAAAGTCTCAAAAGGGAAAAAAACTTTAACTCTCAGGCCCTTGGTTGGGGATTTATCTAGTGTTACGTTTCCTCCATGCGATCTAATAATGTCTGATGCAATTGATAAACCAAGGCCAACACTTGATTTTGAATCTCCACGACTTCTGTTTATTTTATAAAATGGCCTAAATACATTTTCATATTCTTTTTTATCTATTCCTGGCCCATCATCATCTATAGTTATAATATTATAGTTGCTACTTTTAGATATGTGTATGTGAACTTTATTTGCATATTTGACTCCATTATCAATTAAATTATTTATACACCTAGTTATTAAATTTTTTCTTCCAGTCATAAATATATTTTCATTTATTTCAGAAGTTATGCTTTTGTTTTCATATTTTTTAATAATATTTATTATTAAATCAGTTAGATTGAATTTTTCATTCTGTTCTAAAGAGCGAGAACTTGCAAATTGTAAATATTCATTAAGCATTTTTTCCATCTCTTGAACATCACTTGATAATTTTTTTGAGATTTCTTTATCTTTTATAAATGTTAGTTGTAATTTTATTCTTGTTAAAGGAGTTCTGAGATCATGGCTAATTCCAGATAACATTTCTGATCTTTGATTTAAATGTCTCATTATTCTTTTTCTCATTTTGTCAAATTCATATCCTGCCTGCCTAATTTCTAAAGCACCAGATGGTCTGAATTCATCAACGTTTTCTCCTCTCCCAAATTTAGCCGATGCTTTAGCCAAGTTAATAATCGGTCTAGTTTGGTTTTTTAAAAATATTAAAGCAATTATAATTAATAAAAAGGCCGGTAGGGTGATCCACAAACCAAAAATTCTTGCTGAAGAGTTTGTTACTCTATCTTTAGGAACAATAAATTGAAAATATCCATTTGAATATTTTATTTTTAAATCAATAGATTCTTGTATGGAAATTGTGTCAAACCAATAATTGGCAAAATTAGATTTAAGTTCTCTTCTTAAAGTTCTATCCATTGGACTAAACCATCTTTCTTGGTCATTTTTTGGTAAAATTTTATTAGAAACATATTCAACTTTTAAATTATGTGCATCTGAAAAAAGTTTTGTTAATGAATCTTTGTTGTATTGTTCATTATCATATGCGTCTATAAAAAATTTAATTTCACCAACAAGAGCTCTTGTCATTCCTTTATTAGTTTTAATCCATAGACTGTCAAAAAAAACTACTGAAATAATTATCTGTAAAATAATAATTGGAGTAGCAACAATAAGTAATGCTCTATAAAATAATTGTTTAGGTAGTAAATTTTTTATAAATTTATTCAATCCATAAAACATAACCAGCTCCTCTTATTGTTTGAAGATATTTTGGATTTTTAGGGTCAATTTCAATTTTTTTTCTAAGTCTTGTTATTATTACATCTATCGATCTTTCTTTATCAATATCGATTAAGTTACCTATAGAATCTCTAGAAAATGTTTCACCAGGGGCGTTAATCATTTTTTCAAGAATAATTTTTTCAGTATTGTTTATTTTAAATTCGGTATTATTTTTAATAATTATTAATTTATTTAGATCAATTTTTATATTATCAAACTCGACAAATCTTTTTTGATTTTTATTTTTTGTTTTATTTAAAATATTTTTTATTCTCAATACTAGCTCTTTTGGTTCAAATGGTTTGGGAAGGTAATCATCTGCACCCACTTCCAAACCTTCAATTCTTTCTTCAGCTTCACCTCTGGCTGTTAACAAAATAATTGGAGTGTTAATTTTTTTTTTATTTTCTGTTGTGAATTCCAAACCACTTTTACCTGGCATCATTACATCTAAAACAATTAAATCAAATTTTATTATAGAGACTTTTTCTTTAGCATCTTCAGCGCTATTTGCAGTTGTAATTAAATAATTATTTTCATTTAAATACTGTTTAACTAAATTTCTTATGCCCTCATCGTCATCAACAACTAGTATATGTGCATTGAATTTATTCATTAATTATTTTTTTTAAAACATTATCAAAAAATAGAACTTCTTCTGACTTAGAATTTAAAAATGCTTTATAAATTCTTTTTTTTTGTACCGAAAATATTTCACTAAAAAGCTTTTGTCCTTTTTCATTTAGAAAAACATGTTTTAATCTACTGTCTTTTTTATCTTTTTTAAAAGAAATTACATCAAGTTTAATTAAATCCTTCAAAATTCTATTTAAACTTTGCTTGGTAACTTTGAGTTTTTTTATAAGTTCTGAAACTGTAATTCCCTCATATATTGACAGCAAGTGAATAACCTTATGATGTGCTATTCCTATTGAATGTTTTTCTAAAATTTTTTTAGCGTCCCCGAAAGACTCTCTATAGCCCATAAACAGTTTTTCAACGAATCCTTTCAATTGTTCGTCTTTTAAATATAAAAGTTCTTTCATAATTGGTAAGTTATATTGACATATTATAGATACAAAGATATTTTTTTAAAAAAATTAAAATCTTTAATGATACCTTACGATAAAAGATCAGGTAAAATCTGGTACAACAACGAGCTAGTAGACTGGAGCAATGTTAAACTTCATGTTTTAAGTCATGGTTTGCATTATGCAAGTTGTGTTTTTGAAGGAGAAAGAGTGTATGATGGTACTATTTTTAAATTAGAGGAACACACATCGAGATTTTTTCATTCAGCAAAGAGAATGGGTTTTGAAATACCTTACTCGGAGGATGAAATAAATAATGCCTGCAATAAAATTATTTCTGTTCAAAATGTTCAAAATGGTTATGTAAGACCAGTCGCATGGAGAGGTAGCGAGATGATGGCGATTTCTGCTCAACAGACAAAAATTCATGTAGCAATAGCGACGTGGGAATGGGGGTCTTATTTTGACCCTAAGCTTAAAGTTGAGGGTATTAAATTAAATATTTCAAAATGGAGAAGACCTGCACCAAATACAATTCCTTGGGACACTAAAGCTTCAGGACTTTATATGATTTGTACTTTATCTAAACATGAAGCAGAACAACAAGGATACTCTGACTCACTAATGTTAGACCACGAAGGCAATGTTGCAGAAGCAACAGGAGCTAATGTTTTTTTTAAAGATCAAGAAGGAAGTTTGCACACACCTACGCCTGACTCTTTTTTAGATGGCATTACTAGAAGAACAGTAATTGAAATTGCAAAATCAAAAAAAATAAAGATTATTGAAAGAAAAATATCACCAGATGAATTGTCAAAATTTGTTGGATGCTTTTTAACTGGCACTGCCGCTGAAGTGACTCCAGTTTCGTGTATCAATAAATTTAAATTTAAAGTTTGTAATACAATTTTGGATTTAAATGAAAGCTATCAAGCTTTGGTAAGAAAAAAGAAGGCAGCTTAATTTTTATTGTCTTCAGATATTGCGTGATCTATTCCTTTTCTTATATACTCATAACCTGTGTACAAAGTTAAAAACGCAGAAAACCATAATAAAATTATTCCTATAGTTTGAGCATTATAATCTTGGAAGTTTATTATTTTTTTTCCAGTTTCTCCCGTTAATAAAATTGCAATAGAAAACATTTGCAAAAAAGTTTTTAATTTAGCTAAGTTTGAAACTGGTAGTTTAATTTGTCCTTTAGCTAAAAATTCTCTTAAACCTGAAATTAAAATTTCTCTTGTTAAAATTATTATAGCTGCGATAACCTCAAAATTCTTTATTGTTCCATCCATTACTAATAGTATAAGTGCAGCAGCAACAATTATTTTATCAGCTATTGGATCTAAAAGTTCACCAAGCCTAGACTCTTCTTTAAACATTCTTGCCAATAATCCATCGAGAAAATCAGTAAAAGAAGCCACAATAAAAAGAGCAAAAGGAATTACATCTCCATAAAAACCTGGGAGATAAAAAGAAAAAACAAAAATAGGTACAATTATTATTCTGCCTATAGTTAAGATATTTGGTGTTTTCATTTTCATATTTATTCGTGAAAAAAGTTATATATCTTTTTTGCAACTTTTTCTTCAACTCCTTCAACAGACTTAATTTCATCTAGACTTGCAGATTCTACAGCTCGAGCTGATCCAAAGTGATTTAATATAGCTCTTTTTCTCATAGATCCAATTCCATTAATTTGATCTAGGAGAGACTTGCTTATACCTTTTTTTCTTTTAGCTCTATGTGTACTAATTGCAAATCTGTGTGCCTCATCTCTTAATCTTTGTAAAAAGAAAAGTGTTGGATCATTCTTTTCAAATTTAAAACTTTTTCTATTATGAAAAAAAGTTTCATTACCACTATTTCTAAATTTTCCTTTTGCAATAGCAATAATTGGCAAGTCATGTAAACCAAATTCATTCAAGACTTCTCTTGATGTAGTGTATTGTCCTTTTCCACCATCAATTAATAAAAGATCAGGAAGCGACAAATAATTACTTTTCTCGAGCAAAGCCTTTCTAAATCTTCGACTCAGCACTTCTTTAATCATTGCATAATCATCATTTCCAGCACTTTTTGTTTTGATATCAAATTTTCTATATCTTTTTTTTATAAATCCCTCTTCTCCAAAAGTAATCATCGCACCAACACTATTTGTTCCTTGAATGTGACTGTTATCATAAACTTCAATTAAACTAATATTATTTTTAATATTGAATTTTTTATTTATTCTTTCAAATAAATTTTTATTATTATTAGTTTCATAAATTTTTCTATTTAAAGATTCTTTTGCATTTTTCTCTGCAAGCGAAACAACTTTTGATTTGGATCCTTTTTTTGCAATTGTAATTGCAATATTTTTATCTTCTTTTGAACTTAATGTTTTTTCAATTAATTTTTTATCTTGGATATCATGATTTAAAATAACTAATTTTGGAACATTTTTATTTTCGTAAAACTGCATTATAAACGAAGACATTATTTCAGAAATATTTTGATCAGGATCATGTTTAGGAAAATAGGATTGATTTCCCCAATTTTGTTTAGATCTGTAGAAGAATACTTGAACACAAGTTTTGCCAGATTCTTTGTATGCCGCAATTACATCGGCATCTACTAAGTTGGATTCATTAATTTTTTGAGAGGATTGAATTATATTTAGTGATTTAATTTTATCTCTAAGCATTGAAGCTTTTTCAAAATCTAGTTTTTCACTTGCTTCTTCCATCTGTTTGGATAAATTTTTTTGAATTTCTCTTGATTTTCCAGAAACAAATTTTATTGCATCTTGAACAGAGTTTTTGTATTCAACTTTACCTACATATCCTACACATGGTGCAGAACACCTTTTGATTTGGTGTAAAATACATGGACGTTTTCTATTTTTAAATGTGCTTTCATCACAAACTCTAATTTGAAATATTTTTTGAAGCATTTTAATTGTCCAATTTGCCGAACCAGCAGATGCAAATGGACCAAAATAAAAACCATCTTTATCTTTTTTTCCTCTATGCTTAATTAGTTGAGGCCACTTATCTTTCTTACCAATGTATATAAATGGAAATGATTTATCGTCTTTAAGTAAAATATTGAACTTTGGCCTAAATTTTTTTATCAAATTTGCTTCTAAAAGCAAAGCTTCACTTTCATTAGAAGTTGTTGTGATTTCTATTTTGTGAGTTTGCCCCAACATTCTTTCTGTTCTAATTGTATGGTTTTTTTCTGAAACATAGCTCTTAAGTCTGTTAGGTAAGTTTTTGGCCTTCCCAACATAATGAATGTCACCTTTGTGGTTTATCATTCTATAAACTCCTGGGCTTTTAGGTATTAAAGATAGTTCTTTTTTGATTGTTTCTTTGCCAAGATCAGAGCTTTTCATGGGTTCTTTTTTTAGAAATTTCTATTCCAACTGATGAACAGTCTTTCATAATTTCTAATTTTTCTATTTGAAGATTTATTTTATCAATTCTTTTATCTTTAAATAACTCATCAAAAACATCCTCTGCTAATGTTTCAAGAAAGTTGTAATGTTTATTTTTTACTAATTTTTTTATTAGTTTTACTATTTTGTCGTAATTAACTATTGATTTTAAATCCTTATCATTAGTTGGCTTTTTATCCCTGTAGTCAATTTCTAATGTAAATTTTACTTTCTGTGGTTTATTTTTTTCAAAATCGAAATAACCTAGCTTCAAATCTAAAGTTAGATCTTTTATGAGAATTTTTTTCTCATAATTAAATAAAGTTTTTCCTATTTTAATAACTTTTAGATTACTTTTTTTCACTCTTTCCCCCCCATTATATCTGGTGTTTGCCAGTTCAAATTTTGCCCACTATCAACAGCTAGTACTTGTCCAGTAATTGATCTGTTTTTAATAAAAAAATCAACCGCATTACAAATTTCTGATACATTAACTTGTCTTTTTAAAGGAGTGGCTAAATATTGTTTTTTAAAATGTTTTTCACTTTGTCTTTTATTTTTAAGAGTTGGTCCTGGAGCAATCCCATTCACTCTTATTTTTGGAGCTAAGCTTATAGCGCTAGTTTTGGTCATAGTATAAAGGCCAGTCTTACTTATTGTGTATGAAAAGAAGAAGGGCGTTAATTTAAAAACTCTTTGGTCAATAATGTTAATAATATTGTTATTTTCACCTTTAACGTTTTTTGCAAATTCTTTTGATAATAATGCTGGCGCTCTTAAGTTTGTTCTTAAGTGTTTTCCCCAGCTGTTAGTAGTAAAATTTTCTAATTTATCATTTTCAAACAATGAAGCATTGTTTATTAAACAGTCAAAATATTTTAATTTTATTTTACAAAATTTTACTATTTTTTTTAAATCAGTTTCTTTACTCAAGTCTCCTTTGATCAAATATACTTTTGTTAAATTTTTTGATAATTTTTTTTTTAATTTTTTAGCATTTAATTTTGATTTATTATAATGAATTACAATTTCCACTCCAGGACCAGATAGTTTATTTGCAATTGCGGCACCAATTCTTGTAGCACCACCAGTTATAATTATTTTATTTGCTTCCACTTTTTCTTTCCTTTTTTTGCTCTTGTTCCTGGCATACCCAAAGTTGATCTTCCTTTTGGATAAATCTTATTATTTAGACTGTACTGTTTTACTTTAGGATTTAGTGTAATCTCTAATTCAGTACTTTCAAGTTTTCTAATTTCATCTCTTATCTTGGCGGCTTTTTCAAATTCTAGATTTGAAGCAGATTCCTTCATTTTTTTGTTTAGAACTTTTAAGTGTTTTTTTAGATTTCCTCCAATATTTTCATTAGTTTCTACTTTTATATAATCTTTTTCATAAACACTTTCTAATACATCACTTATCTCTTTTTTTATTGTTGTTGCACTAATGTTATTTTTTTTATTGTATTTTACTTGAATAGTTCTTCTTCTATCTGTTTCTTCAATGGCTTTATTAATACTGTTAGTTTTTTTATCAGCATATAAAATAACTTTACCATCTAAGTTTCTTGCAGCTCTTCCAATTGTTTGAATTAATGATCTTTCTGATCTTAAAAAACCTTCTTTATCAGCATCTAAAATTCCAACTAGTGCACATTCTGGAATATCCAATCCTTCTCTTAAAAGATTGATACCAACAAGAACATCAAACACGCCCATTCTTAGATCCCTCATGATTTCAATTCTTTCAAGCGTATCAATATCAGAGTGCATGTATCTAACTTTAATTCCATTTTCATGAAGATATTCAGTTAAGTCTTCGGCCATTCTCTTTGTTAAAGTTGTAACTAGGACTCTATAATTTTTTTCAATAGTTTTTTTACATTCATGCATTAAATCATCCACTTGATTTTTTGCAGGTCTTACTTCAACAGGTGGATCAATTAGTCCTGTCGGTCGAATTACTTGATCAATATGTTTCCCTTTTACTTGTTCTAGTTCCCAAGGACCTGGTGTGGCAGATACAAAGATTGTTTGAGTTCTCATCATGTTCCATTCTTCAAATTTAAGTGGTCTATTATCCATGCAAGAAGGTAACCTAAATCCATATTCGGCAAGAGTGCTTTTTCTTGACCTATCTCCTTTAAACATTCCATTTAGCTGAGGAACAGTTACATGGCATTCATCTACAAATATTAAAGTATTATCTGGAAAATATTCAAACAGTGTAGGGGGTGGTTCACCAGGTTTTCTTCCTGATAAAAATCTTGAGTAATTTTCGATTCCAGCACAAGACCCTGTTGCCTCAATCATTTCTAAGTCAAATTTAGTTCTTTCTTCTAAACGTTGTGCTTCAAGTAATTTATTTTGTTCTTTGTGTTTTTTGAGAGTGATTTCTAATTCTTTTTTAATATTTATTATTGCTTGCTCTATAGTGGGTTTTGGTGTGATATAATGACTGTTAGCATATATTTTAATTAATTTTAAATCTTTAATATGATCTCCAGTTAAAGGATCAAATTCTTCTATTTTTTCTAATTTGTCACCAAATAAACTTAACCTCCAAGCACGATCTTCTAAATGTGAAGGGAAAATTTCTAGATATTCTCCTCTAGCTCTAAAAGTTCCTCTATAAAAATTTTGATCATTTCTCTTATATTGTAAGTTAACCAATGATTTTATAATTTGTTCTCTATTATATTCAGATTTTTTTTGAAGAGTTATGGTCATTTTACTATAAGCCTCAACAGAGCCTAAGCCATAGATGCATGATACACTTGCAACTATTAGAACATCATCTCTTTCTAATAGCGATCTTGTTGCCGAATGCCTCATACGATCTATTTGTTCATTTATAGAAGCTTCCTTTTCAATATAAGTATCTGATCTAGGTACATAAGCTTCTGGGGTATAATAATCATAATAAGAAACGAAATATTCAACAGCGTTCTCTGGAAAAAAATTTTTCATCTCGCCATAAAGTTGAGCAGCCAAAGTTTTGTTAGGGGCCAAAATTAACGAAGGTCTATTAGTTTTTTCAATGACTTTAGCCATTGTAAAAGTTTTACCAGAACCTGTAACTCCAAGTAGAACTTGATTAAATTCACCTTTATTTGCACTATTAACTAATTTTTTTATTGCCCCTGGTTGATCTCCAGCAGGCTTAAAGTTTGTTACAAGTTTAAATTTTTTACCTCCTTCAAGTTTTCCGCCTATTTCTGGGTTTTTACTTTGAATATCTGTAATTAAATCTTGATAAGTATTTTGCATATATTAAACAAGGTATTAGAATATTAATATTTTTCAATGAGCATAATATCTGACAGTTTAAAGAGAATTAAACCATCTCCCACTATTGCAGTTACTCAAAAAGCGAGAGAATTAAGAGCTGCGGGCAAAGATGTAATTGGGCTTGGTGCGGGAGAACCTGATTTTGATACTCCAGACAATATTAAAGATGCAGCAATTAAAGCGATACAAAGTGGAGATACTAAATATACTGCTGTTGATGGAACGCCAGAATTAAAAAAAGCAATTGTTGAAAAGTTTAAAAGAGAAAATAATTTATATTATTCAACAGATCAGATAACTGTTGGAACGGGCGGAAAGCAAGTTCTTTACAATGCATTTATGGCAACTTTAAACAAAGGTGATGAAGTTATAATTCCAGCGCCTTTTTGGGTTTCTTATCCAGACATGGTTTTGCTTGCAGGGGGAAAACCAAAAATTATTAAATGCGATGAAAAAGATGGTTTTAAATTAACAGCTAAAAAACTAGAAAAAGCTATTTCAAAAAAAACTAAATGGTTAATTTTAAATTCACCATCTAACCCTACAGGAGCAGGATATTCTAAAGATGAAATAGAAGATTTAGCAAAAGTTTTAATAAAAAATAAAAAAGTACACATTTTAAGTGATGATATTTATGAACATATTAAATATGATAATTTTAATTTTTTTACTATTGCCCAAGTTTCAAAATTAAAAGACAGAACACTTACAATGAATGGAGTTAGCAAATCATATGCAATGACTGGTTGGAGAATAGGCTACGCCGCTGGACCAAAAGATATAATTAAGGCAATAGGAAAAATTCAATCTCAATCAACATCTAATCCTTCTTCTGTAAGCCAAGCTGCAGCAGTTGAGGCTTTAAATGGTGCTCAAGATTTTATTGAAGAAAGATCAAATGCTTTTAAAGAAAGAAGAGATTTTGTAGTTAAAAGTCTAAATAATATTAAAGGAATAAGTTGTTTGAAACCAAATGGAGCTTTTTATGCATTTCCAAGCTGTAAAAAATTATTAGGAAAAAAGACAAAATTAAAAACAGATTCAGAATTTGTTGAAAAATTATTAGAGAAAGCAAATGTTGCTGTAGTACAAGGTTCTGCTTTTGGATTGGATGGTTACTTTAGAATTTCTTATGCTACTTCTATGGAAAAACTTAAAGTTGCCATGGAAAGAATAAAATCTTTCTGTGAAAATTTAAATTAATTTAGTGAGATAAAAATTTTTCCGCTTCTAGAGCGGCCATACATCCCATTCCAGCGGCAGTTACGGCTTGTCTAAATATTTTATCTTTGACATCTCCCGCAGCAAACACTCCTGGTATGTTGGTTTCAGTTGAGTCAGGTTTTGTGGTTAAATAGCCTTCTTTATCCATATCCAATTGATCTTTAAATAATTGAGTTGCTGGATCATGACCAATAGCTATGAAAAGTCCATCTATTTTTAATTTTTCAATTTTATTGGTCTTAACATTTTTTATTTTTAATCCTTTTACGTTTTTTGGATCATTGTTTCCTATAACTTCTTCAACTATACTGTCCCAAATAATTTCAATTTTTTTATTGCTCATTAATTTTTTTTGAAGCATTTTTTCAGCTCTTAAAGTATCTCTTCTGTGAATTAATTTAACTTTAGATGCAAATTTTGTAAGAAACATAGCTTCTTCAACTGCAGCATTTCCCCCTCCAACAACAGCAACTGTTTTATTTTTAAAAAAAAAACCATCACATGTTGCACATGCAGAAACTCCAAATCCTCTAAATTTTTGTTCGGATTCAATGTTTAACCATCTTGCTTGGGCTCCTGTTGAGATGATAATAGAATCGGCCGTATATTTTTGGCCACCATCTCCTATTGCTTCAAATGGTTTAGATTTTAAATTTACAGACGAAATATGATCCTGAATCATTTCTGTTCCTACGACCTCAGCTTGTTCTTTCATTTGCTCCATCAGCCATGGCCCTTGTATTACCTTGGCAAATCCAGGATAATTTTCAACATCAGTTGTAGTTGTTAATTGTCCCCCTGGCTCCATGCCTGAAACCATTATAGGTTTTAGCATTGCTCTCGCAGCATAAACTGCAGCAGTATATCCAGCTGGGCCAGATCCAATTATTAACACTTTTGTGTGTTTAGTTGGATTTTGATTCATATCAAAGCTATATAGTAATTTATGTCTAAATTAAAAGGGTTATTATTAACAGAAGGCATGCACGGAATGGTAAGTCAAGCCGAAGGTTTGGCCAAGGCACTAGACTTAAATTTTATACACGAAAAAATTGAACTTAATAATCTTTGGAAATTTTTACCTCCAAAAATAACACCAGCAAAAAATTTTGTTTTTAAAAACAAAATAGAAGAATATTTTAACATTGTAATCTCATGTGGGAGAAAAAGTGTTATACCTTCGATATATTTAAAAAATAAATATAAGAGTAAAATTATCAATATTCACATTCAAGATCCCAAGGTATCATTGAAGAATTTTGATTTTATTGTGGTTCCAGAGCACGACAGATTAACTGGAGCAAATGTTTTAACCACCAAAGGTGCAATTCATTATTTGACAAAAGATGAGTTGGTTTTAAGTCAAAATTATCTTAAATCTAAAATAGATCCAAAAAAAAAGATAGTTTCATTTATTATTGGAGGCCCAAACAAATATTACAGTTATGATGATAATGTAGTGGATAACGTTTTTTTGAAGGTTAAGAAAAACTTTATACAAAATAATTATCAAGCTATCATTATACCTTCAATGAGAACGCCACAAAAAATTATTGAAAAGGCCAAAAATTATTTTGACAATGCTCAAATTATAATTCCAAATGTTGATAAAAAAGCCTATCTTTCTTCTTTACAATTAGCAGACCATATTGTTGTAACTTGCGACTCTACTTCAATGATTTCCGAAGCGGCTTTAACTGGCAAACCAATATATATTGCACAAATGCCTGCTATAAAGAAAAATCATAGGTTTAAAGACTTTTTCGAGTTATTTGAGAGTTTAAACATTATTAAAAATCTTGGTACACCAGTTGAGGATTGGAATTATCAAAAATTAGATGAAACTCAAAGAGTATCGAGTTATATAAAAGATAAAATTGAAAAACATGACTTTTCTTAATTCAATATTAAATAAATCAAAAAAATCTGACACTCCTTTTGAACACTGGGAATATAAAGAGGCATTAACTGAAGAGGCGATAAAAGAAATAATAAACGCAGATATAGCTGATGTTAATGAACACAACTTAACATACGACGGAACAAGAGCTATAGATGGAGGTGCGGCAGAATTTAGAGAAGGTATATCATCAGGAGGCAAAGCTATAAAATTTAGATGCTTTGTAACAAAAAAAAATGCTCACAATTTTCCTAACTTAGTAAAATTTATTAAAGAGCTTCAATCAAAAAAAATTCACGAAACAATTTCTAAATTAATTAAAAAAGATTTATCCAACTCATATGTCAGGGTTGAAGTTATTTGTGATAGAAAAGGCTTTTGGTTAAAACCTCATTGTGATATTAAAGAAAAACTATTATCTGGTCTTATATTTGTTAACAAATTGAATGAGTCTGAAGATTTGGGTACAGATTTGTATAATGAAAAATTAGAAAAAGTTAAAACCGTTCCATACAGAGATAATTATGGATATTTTTTCACCAGTGGACCCAATACTTGGCATGGCATGGAAAAAAAAGAAATACTTAACGAGAGGCGATGCCTACAAGTAAACTACGTAACATTTTCAACAGATTGGAAAGTGGAGTAGTTAAATATCTTGAATAGAAGTTGCAGTAATTACTTTTGTTTTTAGAGATCTGATACCTTTCAAACAAGCTTGAGCAGTTGACATATTTGTACAATAAGGAACTTTGTTTATTAGAGTTGCTCTTCTTAAAGCAATTGCATCGTTAAGACGATGCTCACTTTTTCCACCTCCCGTATTGATTACTAAAGCAATTTTTTTTGAATTTAATATGTCAACAATATGTGGAGACCCTCCACTAACTTTATTTATTTTTTTGCATTTCATTCCATGTTTGCGTATAAAGTTTGCTGTTCCTTCTGTAGCAGACAGTGTAAAGTTTAATTTTAATAATTGTTTTGCTAAATCGACACCTTCTTCTTTGTGGCTGTTTTTTAGAGAAATAAATGCCAGTCCTTTAATGGGTAATGAATTTGCTGAAGCTATTTGACTTTTAGCATAAGCTAGACCAAAATCTTTATCTAATCCCATAACTTCTCCCGTAGATTTCATTTCAGGTCCCAACAAAACATCTACATTTGGGAATTTGTTAAATGGGAAAACAGCTTCTTTTACTGCATACATATTTTTATTTTTATTTTCTAAATCAAATTTAGATAACTTTTCTCCTGCCATTATTCTCGAAGCAATTTTAGCCAAAGGAATTCCTTTAGCTTTTGACACAAATGGAACCGTTCTGCTTGCTCTTGGATTAACTTCAATAATGAAAATTTTATCTTTTTTTATTGCATATTGCACATTCATGAAGCCTTTAACTTTTAATGCTAATGCTAATTTTTTTGTTTGATTTTTAATTTCCTCAATTAATACTTTTTTAATAGCAATTGGAGGTAAACAGCATGCAGAGTCACCAGAATGTATACCTGCTTCTTCAATGTGCTGCATTATGCCAGCAACAAAAACTTCTTTGCCATCTGAAATAGCATCTACATCAACTTCCATTGCATTATTTATAAATTTATCAATTAAAATTGGATTATTTTCTCCAGCCCTAAATGCCTCTTCAACAAAATCTTTTAGTTGGCTTTTTTCATAGACTATTTCCATTGCTCTTCCACCTAAAACATATGAAGGTCGAACCATTAATGGTAATCCAATTTTTGAAGCGATTTTAATTGCCTCATCATATGTTTTTGCGATACCGCTTTCTGCTTGCTTTAGTTTTAGTTTTATTAACAGACTTCTAAATCTATCTCTATCTTCAGCTAGATCGATAGATGAATATTGTGTTCCTAATATTGGTAGTGAATTTTCATGAAGAAATTTTGCTAATTTTATGGGAGTTTGGCCTCCGAATTGCGCGATTATTCCAATCAAATTTCCTTTTGATTTTTCCTTTAATATTATGTTGTAAACATATTCTTCTATTAAAGGTTCAAAATATAATCTATCGCTCGTATCATAATCAGTAGAAACAGTTTCTGGATTGCAGTTTATCATTATGGTCTCAAACCCTGACTCTTTCAAGGCATAACTTGCTTGGCAACAGCAGTAATCAAATTCAATTCCTTGACCTATCCTATTTGGTCCTCCACCTAAAATAATAATTTTATTTTTTGTGGATGGGTTAGCTTCACATTCAGTTTTTATTGAAAAGTTTCTTTGGTATGTGGAATACATATAAGGAGTGAACGATTTAAATTCAGCCGCACACGTATCTACTTTTTTGTAAACTGGAAAAACTTTAAGAGCGGTTCTTTTTAACCTAACAATTTTTTCGTTAGTCTTAGAAAGTTCAGCAATTTTTTTGTCAGAAAATCCCATAGATTTTAACTTATTAAAATCTTCAAATTTTTTTGGTATTCCTTTTTTTCTTATTTTATCTTCTTCTTCTACAATTTCTTTTACTTGCTCTAAAAACCATAGATCAATACCAGAGAATTTATGGATTTTTTTTAGGTTGATTTTTTTTCTTATTGCTTCAGCAACTAAAAGTAATTTATTTGGAATATTTATTTTTAGTTTTTTCTCTATTTCCTTTTTACTAAGTTTAAACACTCTATCAAGTCCAGACAGGCCAATCTCTAAAGAAGACAATGCTTTTTGAAGAGATTCTTTGAAGTTCCTTCCAATTGCCATTGCCTCTCCTACAGATTTCATTGATGTTCCTAAAATAGCTGGAGATTGAGAAAACTTTTCGAAAGTAAATCTAGGAACTTTAGTTACCACGTAATCAATGGTTGGCTCAAACGAGGCAGGAGTTATTTTGGTTATTTCATTTTTTAATTCGTCAAGCGTGTATCCTACTGCCAATTTTGCTGCAATTTTTGCAATAGGAAAACCAGTTGCTTTGGATGCTAATGCTGACGATCTTGAAACTCTTGGATTCATTTCAATTATAACCATTCTTCCATTCTTTGGATTTATTGCAAACTGAACGTTTGACCCGCCAGTTTCAACACCAATTTTTCTTAAGCATGCAATAGACGCATTTCTCATTACTTGGTATTCTTTATCTGTAAGTGTTAAAGCTGGAGCAATTGTGATTGAGTCACCGGTATGAATACCCATAGGGTCTACATTTTCTATTGAACAGATTATTATACAGTTGTCATTTTTATCTCTTACAACTTCCATTTCAAATTCTTTCCAACCTTCGAGACATTCTTCTATCAAAACTTGACTAACAGGAGATTCTTGTAAACCATTTTTGACTATTTTATAAAAATCACTTTTATTTTTTGCAATACCACCACCCAGTCCACCTAAAGTAAATGCTGGTCTAATTATTGCAGGCAATCCAATTTTTTTTAAAGCTTCAGGGGCGTCTTTATATTTATTGATAATTTTTGATTTAGGAAGATCCAAGCCAATATCAAGCATATTTTTTCTAAACTTTTTTCTATCTTCTGCGTTTTCAATAGCTTTGGATTTTGCTCCAATAAGTTCAATTTTGTATTTTTTTAAAATGCCTTTTTTTTCAGCTTCCATTGCTAGGTTTAGAGCTGTTTGACCCCCCATTGTTGGCAAGATTGCATCAGGTTCTTCTTTTTGGATTATTTTTTCTAAAATTTCTAAAGTAATGGGCTCTATATAGGTTTTATCAGCAACATTAGGATCAGTCATAATTGTTGCTGGATTAGAATTAATTAAAATAACTTTATAACCCTCATCCTTAAGAGCCTTGCAAGCTTGCGTTCCTGAATAATCAAACTCACATGCTTGTCCAATTACAATAGGCCCAGCACCTACAACTAAAATTTTTTTAAGATCTTTTCTTTTTGGCATTTTTTTTCATATTGTTGATAAATTCTTGAAATAAATAAACACTGTCTTGAGGACCAGGGTTAGACTCGGGGTGATATTGAACAGAGAATACAGGTTTATTTTTTAATCTAATTCCTTCAATGCAATTATCAAATAACGATTTATGAGTTATTTGAATGTTTTTTGGTAAACTTTCTTTAACTATTTCAAAACCATGATTTTGACTAGTGATTTCAACTTTATTTTCAATTAAATTTTTAACGGGATGGTTTGCACCTCTATGACCTAATTTCATTTTTCTTGTTTTTGCACCAAGTGCTAAAGCTAACATTTGATGACCAAGGCAAATTCCAAAAACAGGTAAATCTTTTTTTATTAAATCCTTAATTATACCAATGGCATATTTTCCTGTTGCTGCAGGGTCTCCCGGTCCATTAGATAAAAATATACCATTCGGTTTTAACTTTAATATTTTTTCAATGCTTGTTTTGCATGAAACAATATTAACTTTACAATTAAAATCTGAAAAATATCTTAAAATATTTTTTTTAATCCCATAGTCTATAGCAACAACATTTAGTGATT
>CACIPW010000016.1 GCA_902588635.1 uncultured Pelagibacteraceae bacterium
ATTTAAATAAAGCACTATCAGAAGCATATCGCGTTTTAAAACCTGGTGGCCGTTTTTTATGTCTTGAATTCTCAAAAATAGAGAATGAAAATTTAAATATTATTTATAAAAATTATTCAAAAATTATTCCTGAAATTGGTAAAGCTATTGTTGGAGACAAAAAACCGTATGAATATTTAATAAAAAGTATTGAAAAATTTGTTAGTCAAAATCAGTTGCTAGAACTAATGAAAAAAAATAAGTTCGAGAATTGCACATATAGAAATTTATCTGGTGGTATTGTTGCAATTCATTCTGGTTGGAAAATTAAATGATAAGAAGATTAATTATATTATTTAAAATTGGAAGAAAATTAGCACAATCTGAAATTTTAGATATTTTTTCAAAATTTCATGAAGTGCCCACTTCTATAAAAATTTTATTTTATTTTTTATCATTTTCTTTAAAAAAAAAAGATGAGATTAATTATAATATTGAAGAAAAAGAAAGATTATCAAATTCATTGCAATCAATGGGAACAACTTTTATAAAGCTTGGTCAATTTTTAGCTACACGCCCTGATATTATTGGTGAAGATTTATCAAAACAATTAGAAACACTTCAAGATAAACTACCTCCCTTTCCTTTGTCGGAAGCAAAAAATATAATTAGAAAAGATCTGGGTGATCAAATGTTTAAGTCAATAATTAATATAAGTGAACCAGTCGCAGCCGCCTCTATAGCTCAAGTTCATAAAGCTCAAATAAATGACAATGGAACAATTAAAGATGTAGCAGTAAAAATTTTAAGACCTCAAATTAAAAATATCTTTAATGATGAAATAGATGCACTAATGTTTTTTGCTTTTGTTGTAGAGTCATTAATTAAAAAAACAAAAAGACTAAAATTAGTTGAAGTTACTTTTCTTTTAAAACAAATTACAAATCATGAAATGGATTTACGATTTGAGGCAGCTGCTGCTAATGAATATGCTGAAAATACAAAAAATGATTTGGGCTTTAAGGTTCCTAATATCTACTGGAACTTTACTAGTGAAAGCGTAATGACATTAGATTGGATTGAAGGAAATTCAATCCGTGAAACTGAAATTTTAAAACATCAAAATATTGATACAAACAAAATTGCAACGGACATAATACAACATTTTTTAAGACACGCTGTAAGAGATGGTTTTTTCCATGCAGACATGCATCAAGGAAACATTTTTGTAGATAAGAATGGTCAAATAATACCAATTGATTTTGGAATAATGGGAAGGTTAGATAAATTAAACAAAAGATTTTTAGCTGAAATTTTATATGGATTTATTCAAAGAGACTATAAAAAGGTTGCTGAAGTTCATCTTGCTGCGGGATTGGTTCCAAAAAATGTACCTGTAGATGAATTAGCGCAGGCCTTAAGATCTATTGGCGAGCCAATTTTTGGACAAACAGTAAAAGATATTTCTGGAGGAAAACTGTTAAAACAGCTTTTTGATGTAACGGAAAAATTTAATATGCAAACACAGCCGCAACTTTTATTACTTCAAAAAACTATGGTAGTAGTAGAAGGTGTTGCTAGAAAATTAAATCCTAACACAAACATTTGGGAAACATCAAAACCAGTTTTAGAAAATTGGCTTAAAGAAACCAAAGACCCAATCAATTCTATAAATGATACATTAAAAAATACATCGGAGGTTTTAAAAAGGTTGCCAGAATTTCCTGATATCATGGACAAAGCAAATCAAGCATTGAGTTTTCTAGCTAGTGGACAAATACCACAAAATTCAAATTCTTATAATGCTTTAAATGAAGCAAAATCAGAAATGATTGCTTTTAGAAATCAGACAGCTATTAGTTTATTATTGCTTGTAATTTTCGCACTATTAGTATTTTAATCCGGTCGATGAATAATTTATTAAATAAAAAAATACTTTTAATTATATGCGGAGGAATTTCTGCATACAAAAGTTTAGAACTAATAAGGTCATTCAAAAAAAAAGGTGCACAAATTAAAACTATTTTAACAAATAGTGCAAAACAGTTTGTTACGCCTTTATCTGTTACATCTCTCTCACAAGAAAAAGTTTATGATGATTTGTTTAGTTTGGAAAATGAAAGTAAAATGGATCATATTTCGTTATCAAGATGGTCTGATGTGATACTTGTTGCCCCAGCAACAGCAAATACTATAGCTAAATTAAGCTCTGGTTCCTCAGATGATTTGGCTTCAACAGTAATGCTCGCGTCTGATAAGAACATCTTTTTAGCACCCGCAATGAATGTAAGAATGTGGGAACATCGTTCTACAAAAGAAAATATCACTAAATTAAAAAATTATGGATTTAGTTTAATTGGTCCGGAAGTAGGTGATATGGCATGTGGTGAATTTGGTGAAGGCAAAATGTCAGAACCTGAAAAAATTATTGAAAAAATAGAAGACTATTTTGTTAGTTTATCTAAAAATAAAAAATTTAAAGCACTTGTAACTGCAGGACCAACGCGTGAATATATAGATCCAGTCAGGTTTATAACTAACAAATCAAGTGGCAAACAAGGTTATGAATTAGCAAAATCATTATCAAAAAAAGGTTTTCAAACAACTTTAATATCAGGTCCAACGAATTTAGAGGTAGAAAAAAATATAAATTTCATCGAAGTAGAAACTGCCGACCAAATGTTTAAAGAAACTCAAAAAAATTTACCTGCTGATGTTGCTATATTTTCTGCTGCAGTTGCTGATTTTAAAGTACAAAAACAACAGACTGAAAAAATTAAAAAAGAAGATTATTTAAATCTTGGTTTAGAAAAAAATATAGATATTCTTAATTACATATCAAATCATAATTCATTAAGGCCAAAACTCGTTATAGGTTTTGCGGCAGAAACTATTGATTTGGAAAATAATTCTAAAAAAAAATTGATAGATAAAAACTGCGATTGGATAATTGCGAACGATGTATCAAACAAATCTATAGGATTTAATTCAGATTTTAACGAAGTTACAATCTTTTATAAAAATAAAAACATGAAAGAAGAAAAACTATCTTTAAAGAGAAAATCTGAAATTTCTGATGAAATAGTTGATAGGGTTTTGGACCAATTAAATTAATTTTAATGGTAAAAGTATTAATAAAAAAACTTAATCCCGATGTTCAAATACCAAAGTATAAAACAGAAGGAGCTTCGGGTGTGGATTTAATGGCTTTTATTAACGAACCAATTAAACTTGTTCCTAATAAGTCATGCTTGGTTCCAACTGGTTTATCAGTTGCTTTTTCAGATGACTGTGAAATACAAATAAGGCCTAGATCAGGACTTGCAGCTAAAAATCAAATATCTGTTTTAAATACTCCTGGAACAATTGATAGCGACTATAGAGGTGAAATAAAAATAATACTTTATAATCATGGAAACCAAGATTTTATAATTAATAATAAAGATCGTGTAGCACAAATGATCTTAACACCAGTTCACAAAATGGATTTGGAAGAAGTTGATAGTTTGCCAACATCAATTAGAGGAAAAGGAGGATTTGGTTCTACAGGCAAATGAGAAAACAACTAAGCAAAAGTTATATAGAAAGATTTTCAAGACAAATAATTTTAAAAAATGTAGGTGTTTTAGGGCAAAAAAAAATTTTATCCTCAAAAGTTTTAATTGTTGGGGTTGGAGGTCTTGGTTGTTCTGCAGCTGAATTTCTAACTAGAGCAGGTGTTGGCATCATAGGGATTATAGATAATGATAAAATTGCTTTATCAAACATACATAGACAAAGCTTGTACTCATCATCAGAAGTTGGAAAATCAAAAGTTGTTGTAGTTAAAAAAAAGTTAAATTTAATCAATCAAAATACAAAAGTTAAACCATACAAATTGAGATTAAATAAAATAAATATTAAAAAAATTGCCAAAAATTACAGTTATATAGTTGATGGATCGGATAACTTTAAAACAAAATTTTTATTAAATGATTATTGTTTAAAAAATAAAAAAACCCTTATAACTGGGGCTATTAGTAAATTTGATGGACATATCTTTACATTCAATTTTAAGAATAAGAAAATTCCATGCTTAAGATGCTTCTATCAGGAAAATAAAATTTCAGATGATTTATTAAACTGTGAAGCTGAAGGAATTTTGGGAACTGTAGCCAGTACAATTGGAAGTTTACAAGCAAATGAAGTTCTGAAAAAAATTTTAAATCTTAATGGTAATATTGATGGATTTATTTTAATTTTTGATATGCTCAATCTAAATTTTAGAAAAGCTAAAATTAAAAAAAGAAAGGAATGCATTTGCAAATAATTAAAAAATTATTCTTTTTTTCATTATTTTGTTTAATGTTTTTTTGCATAAATGCAAACTCACAAGAAAAATTTTTATCTTTAAAAAAAAACAAAGTTAATGTCAGGTACGGCCCAGGGCTTGATTATGAAGTAAAATATATTTATAGAAAAATAAATTTACCAGTTAAACTTATTGATAAAAAAGAAAATTTTAGAAAAATAATTGATTTAAAAAAAAATAGTGGTTGGATTCATTGGACGCTGTTAAAATCATCAAATTCTATTATTATTCTTGAAGATAAAATTTTATTTAAAAAACCCTCAAATTTTTCTAAACCCATCGCAAGATTAGAAAAAGGCAGATTGCTAGTGGTAAAAAAATGTAAAAAAAATTGGTGTAAAGTCAAAACTGTAAATTATACCGGTTGGCTTGAAACAAATAACATTTGGGGCAAAGTACACTAAAAATACTAAACTAAAATGAATTATCGACTAATACAAATATCTTTAATTACTGGTACATTTGCACAGTCAGAACATTTTGTTGTTTGAACTATACAACCATCATCAAGAACTTTTACATCAACTACTCTATCGCATTTTGAGCAAGTCGATGAAATTGATAATCCGCATTTTTTACAATTATAAATTTGTGTATCCATAAATTTATATTTAAGAAATTAAAAACTTATTTCAAGAAGTTTAATCTTTAATAGTAATCATTATCATTTTTAATAATAATCATTCTCACAAAAAAACTTTGCCTTGTTTAATATTTATTTTAAGTTTTGTATTTTTTTATCTTAGATCAAAACGATCCAGATTCATCACTTTTGTCCATGCTAAAACAAAATCATTGACGAACTTACTTTGAGAATCTTCTAAAGCATAAACCTCGGCTAACGCTCTTAGTTGAGAATTTGAACCAAATATAAGATCAATTCTAGTACCAGTCCATTTAACTTTGTTTGTCTTGCGATCGATACCTTTAAATAATTCTTCACTTTTATCTGTTTCTTTCCAAGTTGTACTCATATCTAATAAATTAATGAAAAAATCATTTGTTAACGTTTCTGGTTTTTTTGTAAAAACTCCATGATTAGAATTGTCAAAATTTGTATTTAATACTCTCATACCACCAACTAAAACTGTCATCTCAGGTGCGGTAAGTTTCATAAGCTGAGCTCGATCAACTAACATTTCTTCCGCTGAGACTGTAGGTTTTGTGGAAGATCCGTTATTTCTATTTACTATATAGTTTCTAAATCCATCTGCTTTTGGCTCAAGCAACCCAAAAGAATACGTATCTGTTTGTTCTTGAGAAGCATCTTCTCGTCCCGGTGTGAATGGAACTTTTATTTTATAACCGGCTTTCTTAGCAGCCTTTTCGATTGCAACATTTCCCCCTAAAACTATTAAATCAGCTATTGAAACATTTTTCTTTTTTGTGTCAAAGTTTTTTTTAATTTTTTCTAAAATTTTAATAACTTTAGATAATTGTGATGGATTGTTAACTTCCCAGTCTTTTTGTGGGGACAGTCTTATTCTTGCTCCGTTAGCTCCTCCTCTTTTATCTGATCCACGGAATGTAGAGGCTGATGACCATGCTGTATATACTAATTGAGATATAGAAAGACCTGAATTTAATATTTTTTTTGTTAGTGCTTTTATATCTTTATTTTTAAGCCGATATTTTGTTTTAGGAATTGGATCTTGCCAAATTAGTTCTTCTTTTGGAACTTCTGAGCCCAAATAACAAGAACGTGGCCCCATATCACGATGTGTAAGCTTAAACCAAGCTCTAGCAAATGCGTCTGCAAATTCTTTTGGGTTATTGTAAAAATGTCTAGAAATTGGACCATATTTAGAATCCATTTTCATTGAAAGATCTGTAGTCAACATCATAGGAGGATGTTTTTTAGATTTATCATGTGCATCAGGAACCATTTTTATATCATTACCATTTTTTTTAGGTGTCCACTGGTGTGCGCCTGCTGGGCTTTTCGTTAACTCCCAATCATATTCAAATAAATTATAAAAATATCCCATATCCCATTTTCTAGGATTTTGTGTCCAAGCACCTTCTAGACCACTGCTGATTGTATCAACTCCTTTACCACTTTTATAATTACTATTCCAGCCTGTGGCTTGTTCTTGAATTTTAGAACCTTCTGGCTCAGGACCTTTGTGTGATTCTGGTGCAGCTCCATGAGATTTTCCAAATGTGTGTCCTCCAGCAACAAGTGCAACCGTTTCATAATCATTCATTGCCATACGGCCAAAAGTTTCTCTAATGTCATGTGCGGCTAAAAGAG
Source organism: uncultured Pelagibacteraceae bacterium (assembly GCA_902588635.1). Lineage (GTDB taxonomy): Bacteria > Pseudomonadota > Alphaproteobacteria > Pelagibacterales > Pelagibacteraceae > Pelagibacter. The sequence goes on from CACIPW010000016.1 coordinate 6,585, forward strand.
GATCTGGATTTGCATCAGGACCTTGTGGATTTACATAAATTAAACCCATATGAGCTGCCCCTAAAGGATTCTCGAGATCTCTCTTGCCACTGTAACGATTAACTCCTAGCCATTCTTTTTCTGAGCCCCAGTAAATATCTTCTTCGGGTTCCCAAATATCATCTCTACCACCACCAAAACCAAAAGTTTTAAAACCCATCGACTCCAACGCTACATTTCCAACTAAAATAAAGAGATCAGCCCATGAAATTTTTTTTCCATACTTTTTTTTAATAGGCCAAAGTAATAATCTAGCTTTATCTAAATTAACGTTGTCTGGCCAACTGTTTAATGGTGCAAAACGCTGATTACCAGTTCCAGCTCCACCACGTCCATCTCCAGTTCTATAAGTTCCTGCTGCATGCCATGCCAATCTAATAAAAAGCCCTCCGTAGTGACCATAGTCTGCGGGCCACCAATCTTGAGAATCTGTCATTAATTTTTGCAGATCTTTTTTTAATGCTTTAAAATTTAGTTTTCTAAATTCTTTTGCATAATTAAATTTTTTATCCATAGGATTTACTAACGATGAATGCTGGCTTAAAATTTTTAGATTTAAACTATTTGGCCACCAGTCTCTATTTGATGTGCCTTTTCCAGTTGGATGTTTAGAAGGTGCGCCTGCACCTGTAAATGGACATTTTGATTGTTCCTCGTCTAAACCTCTTCCCATAAACCTACTTTATAATGATTCTAAAGTAGTGTCAATTATGAAAAAATATCCTGTATTAATTTAATTATTGTCTTTAATTTTAACTAAAATTTCGACCGATTTAATTTTTTTTCCTGGTATTTTTTTTTTTAATTTTATATTTCCTACATCATCATTTTTTAAATCTATAAGTTCATCGGTACTTTCATTAAAAAAATGATGATGATTTGAAACATTGGTGTCAAAATAACTTTTATTTGAATTAATTGAAATTTCTTTCAAATAGTTGATATTTTTAAAAGCACAAACAGTATTATAAATTGTTGCCAATGAAATTTTTTCATTTGATTTACTTTTAAGAATTTTAGCTAAATCGTTAATTGTAAAATGAAACGTTTTTTTTCTATCATATAAAGCTCTACAAATTTCAATTCTTTGTCTTGTAGGTCTAAGGCCTGAAGACCTTAATTTTTTTATAAAAGTCTCTTTATTTTCCATTTTTTGCCTAATTTATAACAATTATAAAGAATTTATATATTATAATTATTACAAATAAAGTATTAAGGTTTAAAAAAAAATATGGAGAAAAAAACATCATATACTTACGAAGAGCTAATTAGTTGTGGAAATGGTGAACTTTTTGGTCCTGGTAATGCAAAATTGCCTCTTCCTCCAATGCTGATGTTTGATAGAATAACTGAAATTAAAAATACTTCGGGCGCTTTTAAAAAGGGTCTAATTAAAGCAGAGCTGGATGTTAAAGATAATCTCTGGTTTTTTGATTGTCATTTTAAAGAAGATCCAGTAATGCCAGGATGCTTAGGACTAGATGCAATGTGGCAACTAGTAGGATTTTATCTTGGTTGGCTTGGCAACCCAGGGAAAGGAAGGGCTTTGGGTGTTGGAGCAGTAAAGTTTACTGGAGAAGTATTAAGAAATGTTAAAATAGCTGAATATATAATTGATATGAAAAGAATTTTAATAAAAGAAGGTACAACAGTAGGTTTGGCTAATGGAATTTTATTAGCTGATGGAAAAAAAATTTACACTACTGAAAATTTGAAAGTAGGGCTTTTTAAATAATGAAACGAGTAGTTATTACAGGTTTGGGGGTTGTTTCTTGTTTAGGAAATAATCAAAAAGAAGTATTTGAATCATTGTTAAATTCAAAATCTGGAATTTCATTTAGTGAGGAATACAAAGAATATAATTTAAAAAGCCATGTTCATGGAAAACCTAATATTAAACTTGAAGATCATGTGGATAGGAAATTTATCAGATTTATGGGACCAGGATCTGCGTATAATTACATCTCTATGGCTGAAGCAGTTAAAGACTCGGGCTTAGAAGAAAAAGATGTAAGCAATATTTCGACTGGCATGATTATGGGGTCAGGAGGCCCTTCTATTCAAAATGTAATTTTAGCGGCAGATAAAACACGAGAAAAAAATCCAAAAAAAATGGGACCGTTTGTTGTTCCAAGAACAATGTCGAGCACTGCATCAGCAACACTGGCTGTTCCATTTAAAATTAAAGGCGTAAATTATACTATTAGTTCAGCGTGCGCTACTAGTGGTCATTGCATCGGAAATGCAATGGAATTAATCCAACTTGGAAAACAAAATATTGTATTTGCTGGAGGAAGTGATGAAGTACATTTTGCAATGACAGCTATGTTTGATGCGATGACTGCATTATCATCAAAATACAATGATACCCCAGAAAAAGCATCAAGACCATACGATAAGACTAGGGATGGTTTTGTTATATCAGGTGGTGGTGGGGTTTTGGTATTAGAAGAATATGAGCATGCAAAAGCAAGAGGTGCAAAAATTTATGCTGAATTAACTGGTTATGGAGCAACTTCTGATGGTTACGACATGGTAGCACCATCAGGTGAAGGAGCTGTAAGATGTATGAAAATGGCTTTAAGTACCAGTAAAAACAAGATTGACTATATAAATACCCACGGCACATCAACTCCAGTTGGTGATATTACAGAACTAAAAGCTGTAGGAGAAGTATTTAAAGATAAAGCACCAAAAATAAGTTCTACAAAATCTTTATCCGGTCACTCTTTAGGAGCAACTTCAGTACATGAAGCGGTTTATAGTTTAATTATGATGAAAAATAATTTCATCTCAGCTTCTATAAACATAACTGACATGGATGATGAAGCAAAAAAATATCCTATAGTTACAAAAGTTGAAAAAGATATAACTTTAAATTCTATTATGTCAAATAGTTTTGGATTTGGAGGAACTAACGCAACTTTAGTTTTTGAAAAGGTTTAATTTATGAGTTTAATGAAAGGTAAGAAAGGATTAATTATGGGCGTTGCTAACGAAAGATCCATCGCCTGGGGTATTTCTCAAAAATTAGCTGAGGCTGGAGCAGAATTAGCATTTACTTATCTAGGCGATGCTTTAAAAAAAAGAGTTATCCCTCTTGCAGAAAAATTAAATTCAAAAGTTACTTTTAGCTGTGATGTTGAAAAAAAAGAGGAAGTAACAAAACTTTTTGAAGATATAAAATCAAAATGGGGTCAAATTGATTTTGTTGTTCATGCAGTTGCCTTTTCGGACAAGTCAGAATTATCAGGAGAGTATTTAAATACTACTAGAGAAAATTTTTTAAGAAGTATGTTAATTTCATGCTTTTCATTTACAGAGGTTGCAAAAGAAGCTTCTAAAATAATGAATAAAGGTGGAAGCATGCTTACTTTAACTTACGAATCTAACAAAGCTATTCCAAATTATAATGTAATGGGTGTTTGTAAATCTGCTCTTGAAGCAAGTGTTAAATACTTGGCAAGAGATTTAGGTGCAAAAGGAATGAGGGTAAATGCAATAAGTGCAGGACCAATTAAAACTCTCGCTGCATCTGCGATTGGGGATGCAAAATTTCTTTATAAATGGAATGAAGACCATTCTTTCTTAAAGAGAAACGTAGATATCCATGATGTTGGAAACTCAGCCTTATATCTATTAAGCAATCTTGGGGGTGGTGTTACTGGTGAAATTCACTATGTAGATGCGGGATATAATAAAGTAGGAATGCCAGACCCTAAAAACATCACTTAATATTATGTCCAAAAGATATAGTGGAAAATCATTTAAAGACTCGAGTGTAATGAAAAAATCTAAACTTTCTTTTAAAGAAAAAAGAAAACTTAAAAGAGAAAAGAAGAAGAATAAATAAAGGGGCGTTCTGTTGCCAGGTGCCCCGAACTTTGTACCATTATTCGCGAATAATTTGAATTGAAGAGTCTGATTTTGCAACCCAAGTGCGGATATAGTGCGGACAGATTTTTTATGTTAGGATCTTGGATCATGAAAAAACTTTTAGGGATCGTGGTTTTGTGTTTGTATTTGGCAGCTTGCACACCTATCGAAAAAGATCCTCTTAGTTTGAAAGGAGCATCTATAGTTGAAGCTAAAAGTTTCGAAGTCCAAAATTGTAAAGCTATAAAAGAAACAAAAGCAATACATGCTGATTGGTATTCGATTTCATACGATATCAAACAAGCAAAAATAAAAATTAGAAATGAAGCTGTAGAATTAGATGCTACACATTTTGTAGTAACATATATAGACACAAGTGTAAGCGTAGGATCCGCAGTAGGAAGAGTCGGTAATGTTGTTTATGCAATCATTTATGATTGTAAACAAAGACCAAAAACTGAAACAGCAAAAAAAGATCCTGAAAGTCCATCAAGTGGAACTGCTTTTTTTATAGACAACAAAGGTCATATTTTAACAAACCATCATGTCGTTAAAGGATGTAAAAACAAATCAAAAATTATTTATAACAATGATGAAATTGATATTAAATTAATAGCAAAAGATAATAGTTTAGACCTAGCTTTGCTTAAAGCTGACTTAAAAAATGATAACTATATACAAATTTCAAATCAACCACCAAAAAAGTTACAAAGAATTATTGCAGCTGGTTATCCATTCGGCAAGTATTTAAGTGATGATATAAAATTTACGTCAGGAATAGTAAGTTCACTTAAAGGAATAGATGACAATTCAACTTTACTACAGATTGATGCTGCACTTAATCCAGGAAATAGTGGCGGTCCCGTAGTTGATGAAAAAACTGGTGAACTGGTTGCTGTAGCTGTTGCAGGGTTAAGAAAAGATATGACTGAAGCAGTAAACTTTGGAATTAAAGCTGCATCAGTACAAAATTTTCTTCAGACTAATGATTTCAATACAGCTTTAATCAAAAAAAATTATAACGTTAAAAGTGCAGATGATTTATCTAAAATTTTAGAGAGCGCAACTTTATACACATTTTGCAATTAGTGCGGACTCAAAGCGGATAGAATTAAATTAAGCCAAATAATTGTTGATAAATATAAGATGCTAAGGGGCGTTCTGTTGCCAGGTGCCCTAAAATTAATTAAACAGCTGCTTTAATAGATAATTTTACTTTTCCTCTATCAAATCCAATAACTTTAACCTTAACTGCATCACCTTCTTTTACAACATCGGTCACTTTAGCAACTCTTTTGTTAGCAAGTTCTGATATATGAACTAGACCATCTTGTTTTCCAAGAAAGTTAACAAAGGCTCCAAATTCCATAATCTTTATAACTTTTCCATTATAAATCTTATTCATTTCGGCTTTAGCTGTTAAATCTTTAATAATTTGTAGAGCTATATTTCTTGATTCTTCATCTGGGGCAGCAACGGTTACAACTCCTTCATCGTTGACATCAACTTTTGCTCCAGATTTTTCAACAATTTCTCTTATTGTTGCACCACCTTTACCAATTACAGTAGCAATATCTTTTTTATCTACAGTTATTTTTTCCATTTTTGGAGTATGCTTACCAACGCCTGATCTTGATTTAGCTAATGCTTTGTTCATTTCACTTAAGATGTGAATTCTTCCATCTTTAGCTTGTTTTAAGGCTTGTTCCATTATTTCAAACGTTATTCCAGTAATTTTAATATCCATTTGAAGTGATGTAATACCATCTTTGGTTCCAGCAACTTTAAAGTCCATGTCACCTAAATGATCTTCATCGCCAAGAATGTCTGACAATACACTAAAATCATCACCTTCTTTAATTAATCCCATAGCAATACCAGCAACTGGCTCTTTTATTGGAACGCCGGCATCCATTAATGCTAATGAAGTTCCACAAACTGTTGCCATTGAAGATGAACCATTTGATTCTGTAATATCTGATACTATTCTAAATGTATAAGGAAAACTTTCTTTTGACGGTAAAGATGATTTAATTGCTCTCCATGCAAGTTTTCCATGGCCAATCTCTCTTCTTCCTGTTCCAATTCTTCCTGTTTCTCCGACCGAGAAGGGAGGAAAGTTATAGTGGAGCATAAATCTTTCTCTTTGTAAGCCCTCTAAACTTTCAATTCTCTGTTCATCATCTGAAGTTCCAAGTGTAGTTGTAACAATTGCTTGTGTTTCGCCTCTTGTGAATAGTGCTGAACCATGAGTTCTTGGCAATATTCCAACTTCACACATAATCTGCCTTACATCCGCAAGCCCTCTTCCATCAATACGATTTTTATTTTTTAAAATATCAGTTCTAACTATTCTTTTTTCTAAATTTTTTAGCTCGTAGTTAACATCTAAATCTGTGTAATTTTCATTTTCTTCAAATAATTTTTTAGCTTTATCTGTTATTTCAGAAATAAGATTTGATCTTTCCTGTTTGTCTCTAATTGAAAAAGCTTTGGTTAAATCAGCCTTAAATTCTTTTTCAAGTTTTTTCTTAACTTCAGAAAGATCTTTTTTTTCTACAACCCAATCAGGTTTTTTGCATTCTTTTGCAAGTTCTTCAATCATAGTAATTATTGGAGCAAAATTTTCATGGCCAAATTTAACTGCTTTAAGCATTTCTTCCTCAGTTAAACCACTTGCTTCTGACTCAACCATTAAAACTGCATCTTTTGTTCCTGCAACTACAAGATCTAATTTTGAATCTTCTAATTCTTTTTTTGTAGGATTGAGCACATATTTACCACCAATAAAACCAACCCTTGATGCTCCCACAGGGCCCATAAACGGCATGCCTGATATAGCTAAAGCTGCTGATGAAGCAATAATTGAAAGTACGTCTGGTTCATTTTCTTTATCGTAAGAAATTACAGTTGGTAATAATTGAACTTCATTTCTAAATTCATCAGGAAATAAAGGTCTAATCGGTCGATCTATTAATCTTGAAATTAAAGTTTCACTTTCAGTTGGTCTTGCTTCTCTTTTAAAATATCCACCTGGAATTTTACCGGCAGCATAATATTTCTCCTGATAATTTACTGATAAAGGAAAGTAATCCACATCTGGATTAACTTTTTTTGCACCAACAACAGTTGCCATTACAACTGTTTCTCCGCATTGGGCAATTATTGCACCATCTGCTTGTCTCGCTATTTTTCCAGTCTCCAGTGTAATTTTTTTTCCGCCTACTTCTACTTCTTTTTTAAATACTTTAAACATTTACTTCCTTAAATTTAATTTGGTTAAAACATTTTTGTATGAATCAATTTTATATTTTTTTAAATAATCTAATAATTTTTTTCTTCTATTTACAGCTTTCAATAAACCTACTGAAGAATGTTTGTCTTTTTTAAACTGTTTTACATGTTTAGAAAGAGAATCAATTTTTTCAGTGAGTAAGGCAATTTGTACTTCTGAAGAACCTGTATCTTTCTCATGTGTGGCTACTTCTTTTGCTTTTTTTATCATTTTTTTCCTATTTATTTGTTTGTTTAATTAAATTTTCAATTTTTTCTGCATAATCAAATGAATCATCTTTTGCAAAAAGAATTTTAGGTAGAAATTTCATTATAACTTTTTTTGATAAAGTTTTTCTAATTAAAAATGAGTATTTTTTTAACTTTTCTACTGTTTCTTCGGCGTTTTTTCCTCCTAGAGGCAAAACATAAGCTTTGGCAACTTTTAGATCTTGGCTCATTTTAACTTCTGTTACAGTAATATTATTTGTTTCTAGTTCGGGTACTTTGGCTTCATTTCTTACAAATATCATACCTAATGATTGCTTAATCATTTCTCCAACTCTTAATTGTCTTTGTGTAACTGGTTTTCCTAATTTATTAGTCATTTTATATCACTCTATCTGTTGATGTAGAATTAAACACCTCAATTATATCTTTTTTTTGGTAATCATTAAAATCTTTTAAAGTTATACCACATTCTTGTCCTGCGCTTACTTGTTTGGCTTGATTTTTTTCTCTAAAAATTGAGTTAATTTTACCAGTATATACTATAGCGCCGTCTCTAATTAGTCTTGCGTTTGAAGTGTTTAAAATTTCTCCTCCTACAACTTTAGATCCAGCAACCTTTCCAACACTTGATACTTTAAATATTTCTAAAATTTCTGCAGATCCAATAACTTCTTCTTTTACATCTGGTGCCAGAAGACCCGACATCTTCTTCTTAATATAATCCAAGACTTCATAAATTATGTTGAAGGATGAAATAATAATTTTTTCCTGCTCGGCTAATTTTTTTGCCTCTTTGCTTGGTTTAACATTAAAAGCTATAAGTACAGCATTTGATGCTTTTGCAAGAGTAACATCAGTCTCAGTAACCATTCCTATATCGGATAAAATAATTTTTGGTTTTACTTCTTCATGAGTTATCTGATTAATTGCACCTTTGATAGCTTCCGATGATCCATGAACATCTGTCTTAACTATAATATTTAATTCTTCAGAAGTTTTATCTTTAAATGCTGACTCTTGAGTTGCAAAAGTTAAAGGGTTTTTAACTTCCTTTGACTCATCAACTCTAGTCTCCCATAGCGTTTTAGCTTCTTTTTCATTATTCAGTACTACAAAATCATCACCAGATTTTGCTGCTCCATTTATTCCCAAAATTTCAACTGGTGTAGAAGGAAATACTTCTTCTAATTTTTTGTTCTTGTCATTTATTAAAGCTCTAGCTTTCCCCCATTTTAAACCGCTTACAAAATAATCACCCTTCCTCAAAGTTCCAGATGTGACTATAACGGTTGCTACAGGCCCTCTTCCAATATCAATTTTTGACTCTAAAACCACACCAGTTGCTTTTGCTTCAAAGTTAGTTTTTAAATCTAAAATTTCTGCCTGTAAAATTATTATTTCTACTAGTTTATCTAAATTTTTTTTAGTTTTAGTTGAAATCTCAACCATTAAAGTATCTCCCGAAAGTTCTTCTGCTATAAGTTCATACTCCAACAATTGATTTTTAATTTTTTGTGGATCAGCTTCGGGTAAATCACATTTATTTATAGCTACTACTATAGGAACTTTTGCTGCTTTAGCATGTTTAATTGACTCAATAGTTTGAGGTTTAACACCATCATCGGCCGCAACAACTAAAACAACTATATCTGTTAATTTTGATCCTCTTGCTCTCATTTCTGTAAATGCAGAATGTCCGGGGGTATCTATAAAAGTAATTTTGTTTTTCTGATTTTCAATTTGATAAGCACCTATATGTTGTGTAATTCCACCAAATTCTCCTGAAACTACATTTGCACTTCTTAAAGTATCTAATAATGATGTTTTACCGTGATCCACATGCCCCATGACGGTAACAATTGGTGGTCTGTTCTTCAAATTATCTGCTCTAGTATCTTTTATTTTTTGAATTATTTCATCTGCCTTTGTTTCTCTTATTGGGTTATGCCCAAATTCTCTAACCAAATACTCGGCTGTGTCAGCTGCTAATGTTTGATTTATTGTTACAGTAACTCCCATGCTCAACAGATGTTTTATTACACTACTTGACTGTTCTGCCATTCTGTTTGCTAGTTCTCTTACCGTTATAGCCTCTGGAATATCAACATTTCTTTTAACTGCTTTATAGTTTTCTTCATTTTCTTCTTTTTTAATATCCCTATTTTCTTTTTGTTTTGCTCTTTTTAAAGAAGCTAAACTTCTTGCTCTTGTTTCAAGTTTGTCGCTTAGTGCTTGAGATACTGTAAGTTTTTGTTCTCTTTTCTTTGAAGTATTTTTTCCTTTATTGCTATCCTTATAATTTGTTTCGTCTTTAATTCTCCTAGTTGCTCTTTGTTCAGCAAGTTTACGTTTTTCGAAATCATTAGATATTGAAGGAACTTTTTTAAAAGTACTTGAATTTTTTGTGGAAAAAGATGGGTTATTTTTTACTCTTTGAGCACTAGGATTTCTACTAAATGAGCTTTTGCTATGAAACTTATTAGTTTTTTTTTCTATAACTACTGAATTTTTACTTTGAGTCTTTGCAAATTCAATATTTTTTATTGATCTTTTGGCAGTACCAGAAATTGTTAATTTTGTTTTTTTCACCATTTTTCATCACTCAATCTATATAAATTTTATTTCTTGCAGACATAATAAGTTCATCAGCTTCATTTTTTGATAAAGCAAAATCTTCTAAAT
>CACIPW010000017.1 GCA_902588635.1 uncultured Pelagibacteraceae bacterium
TGTAAAAAAACTATTGAATGACAATAAATCTTTAAAACTTGACGAAACTAAAAATCATCCTATAAGTGGTGACAATTTAAAAATTAAAACTAAACTTAAAAAAATACTTAATCTTGCTAAAGAATTAAAAAAATTAAAATAAAATGGCCAAAAAAACTCATGTAAAGATACGTCTTGTACCTGAAAAAAAACCAGATAGCCCTTTTTTTTATTATGTAAAAAAGCCTGCCGGTGGTGAAAAAGCAAAAGTTAAACTAAAAGCAAAAAAATATAATCCATCAACAAGAAAACATGAAGTTTTCATAGAAAAAAAACTACCACCACACAGTAAATAATTATTTTTTTTTAAAATTCCTTTTTTCGTAGTCTATATATGACCAGATCATATTTTTCCAAATTCTATTTGTAATTTTCGGATCTATATTATTTTTTATAGATTTTTTTTTAACTCTATTAAGTATTATTTTTATTCTTTTTTTGTCAACTATTTGGTTTTTATAGTTTTTTAATTTTAGCACTTTATTAACCAAATTAGATCTTTTTTTTATTAATTTAATAAAAGAATTATCAAGATTATCTAATTGTTTTCTTAAATTATTTAATTTTTTTTGTTTTTCTGGCGACATTTTTCCAATTGGATTACTATATAATTATTATATTTATAATCTTATGTACATAGAGAATAAACAAATAAAAAATAAAATATCTATTTGGCTTTTTTTAATGTTTTGGCTTATTTCATTTATGATAATTATTGGTGGTCTTACAAGACTTACTGATTCAGGTTTATCTATTACAAAATGGCAACTATTTACAGGAATTTTACCTCCATTCAACGAAATGGAATGGCAAAATTATTTTAATTTATATAAAGAAATTCCTGAATTTGAGTTGCAAAATTATTCCATGAGTTTAAAAGAATTTAAAATTATATTTTGGTGGGAGTGGATTCATCGATTTCTTGGACGCTTAATTGGAATTATGTACCTTATACCTCTTGTTTATTTTTCTTTTAAAGTACGAATTGTTAAATTAATAAATCTATACATTATTTTTTTTCTTATTTGTTTTCAGGGATTTATCGGATGGTATATGGTGTCGAGTGGATTAATTGATAGAGTTGATGTTAGTCATTACAGACTATGTGTTCATTTATTAATAGCTTTTTTTATTTTGTCTTTAATTCTTTGGAACTATTTAAAGTTAAAAGAATTAAATTTCATTAGTCAAAAAATAAATTTGTTTTTGCCAATTACATTTTTATTTTTAATCTTTTGTCAAATTTCAATTGGAGCATTTGTTTCTGGAATGGATGGGGGTAAAATTTATAATTCGTGGCCTTTAATGGGATCTACATATTTTCCAAATGATAATTCAATTTTGAATTTGTTCAATATAGATGCTTTTAATGATCCTTCTCTTGTTCAATTTATGCATAGAAATCTCGCTTACTTAATATTATTTTTTTATATTTATATTTTTTACAGTGTCCGCAAAAATAAACTGACTGATTTTTATTTTACGATAAAATTAATTGGGTTTTTACTTATTTTACAAATTCTATTAGGAATTTTTACATTACTTTATGGTGCACAGATTATCTTAGCATCTATGCACCAAATAAGTTCAATTTTTTTAGTTAGTTCTTGTATTTATTTTTTATACTTAAATTCAAAACCTAACTTACAGCTTTAAGGCTTGGTTTACTTGAAGATGTTAATGCTTGATTTAAATCTTCAATGATATCGTCAGAATGTTCTATTCCTATTGATAGGCGAATATAACCAGGCGTTACACCGGCAGCTAATAGTTCTTCAGGTGTTAATTGACTATGCGTAGTCGTAGCAGGGTGTATAGCTAAACTTCTAGCATCACCAATATTGGCAACGTGATAAAACATTTTTAAAGATTCTATAAACTTCTTACCAGCTTCAACGCCGCCTTTTACTTCAATACCAACTAAAGCACCATTACCACCCTTTAGGTATTTTTTTGATCTTGCGGCAATTTCACCTTTGTGGAGAGTTGGATAAATAACTCTTTCAACATTCTTATGCTTGCTTAAAAAATCAACAACTTTTTCTGCGTTTGAACAGTGTTGTTTCATTCTAAGTGGAGCAGTTTCTAATCCTTGTATTATGCCCCATGCATTATCTGGCGCTAAAGGTGCACCCAGGTCTCTAAGTAAACAAACTCTTGCTCGTACAGCAAAAGCAACATTTGCTCCTGTTAGTTGAGGAACAACCTCTCCCCAAACAGCACCGCCATAACTTGCGTCAGGTTCATTAAAATTAGGTTGTCTTTTTGGGTTGGCGGTCCAATCAAAGTTACCTCCATCAACTAAACAACCTCCTATTACAGTACCATGTCCACCAATAAATTTAGTTAATGAATGAACAACTACTGCTGCACCATGTTCAATTGGTTTACAAATTATAGGAGAAGCCGTGTTGTCCATAATCAATGGTATATTGTGTTTTTTACCAATATCAGCAACTTCTTGAATTGGGAAAACTCTTAGATAAGGATTAGGTAATGTTTCAGCATAAAATGCTCTAGTTTTCTCATCAATTAGTTTTTCAAAGTTTTTTGGATCTGACGGATCAGCATATCTACATTCAATGCCTAGCTTTTTTAAAGTGTGAGTAAACAAATTAACCGTACCACCATATAGGTCAGTTGAACTTATGAAATTGTCTCCTGATTGACACAAATTTACTATTGCAAAAGTTGATGCTGCCTGGCCAGATCCTACAGTTACACAAGCAAGACCTCCTTCTATAGCTGCAACTCTTTTTTCTAGCACATCGTTAGTTGGATTCATTATTCTTGTGTAAATATTACCAAATTCTTTTAATGCAAAAAGATTTGCTGCATTTTCGGTATTTTTAAATTGATATGATGTTGTTCTATAAACAGGCACAGCTACAGCAGTAGTGGCAGGATCACTTCTGTAGTCTCCACCGTGTAAAGCTATAGTTTCTGGATTTTTTATAGTTTTTGACATTTTTCCCTCTTTCTATTTTTATCACTTTATTAACTTTAGGTGTATAATTACGAATTAACACCTTACGAAAAATTTTTTCGTTCCAGTAGTTTATTATAGTATTATTGTAGGGTGCAAGTTATTAAAAAACCTTTATTTATCATTGATTTTAAACAATTTTTTGCAACCTAATAATTGACTTTTGATTAATAAGAAGTATTAATCCTGCACAATGACAAAATTCGTTAAAAAAAGTGAGATATCAAGTAGCTGGTTCGAAATAGATGCAAAAAATGCTGTTGTAGGTAGACTTGCAACAATTATTTCTAAGATTATTAGAGGAAAAAATAAAAATACATTTAGTCCAAATGTAGATCATGGCGATTTTGTTGTAGTTAAAAATATTGAAAAAATAAAATTTACTGGAAAAAAATTTCAAAATAAAAAATATTACAGACACACTGGATATCCTGGTGGCATAAAAGAGATCACTCCTGAAAAACTTAGTTTAAAAAAAACCCAATGAAACTCTTAAGTTGGCAGTCAAAAGAATGTTGCCAGGAGGTGTTTTGGGAAGAAAACAGCTCACAAAACTTAAAATGTATACTGGGGAAAATCACCCTCATACCGCTCAAAACCCTACCGTTATTGATATTTCAAAATTAAACAATAAAAACATAGTTAGAAATTAATATATTAATGAATGAATCGCCAAATAAATTAGACTTCAAAGATAGCATGTATGCCACAGGCAGAAGAAAGAAATCTATAGCAAAAATATGGTTAAAAAAAGGTTCTGGCAAAATATATGTTAATGGAAAAAAATATGAAGAATATTTTAAAAGATCGAATCACAAAATGCAAATTTTTAGACCCTTTGAAATAATAGATCAACCAACGGGTTATGATGTTAGATGTAGTGTTAAAGGTGGTGGACACACCGGGCAAGCAGGAGCAATGGTTCACGGCATTTCAAAAGCACTTATTCAACTTGATTCGAATTTAAAATCAACGCTAAAAAAAGAAAAACTAACCACAAGAGATTCTAGGGCTGTAGAAAGAAAAAAATACGGCCATAAGAAAGCCAGAAGAAGCTTTCAGTTTTCTAAAAGATAATTTTTTTTTCTCTATTAACTGTTATAATAAAAAATGCTTAAGCTTAATGTATTAATTGCTGGATCAACTGGTTACATTGGAATAGAACTAGTTAAAATTTTATCCCAACATAAAAATGTTTCTATAAAGTATTTATGTGGAAACACTTCGGTGGGAAAGAAAATTTCTTTTTATGATAAATCATTAAAGTCTAAGAGATTACCCAAAATAGTTAAATTTAATAAATCTTATCTTAAAAATGTAGATGTAATATTTACTGCGCTACCAAACGGAGAAGCTCAAGATATATCAAAGAATTTATTGACTAAAAATATTTTAATAGATATCGCTGCAGATTTTAGATTGAACAGTTCAAAAAGTTATTCAAAATGGTATAAGCAAAAACACAGAGCCCCTAACAATATTAAAAAAAGCATTTACTCAATACCTGAATTTTCAGGCAAAATTATCCGAAATTTTAAAATAATTTCATGCCCAGGTTGTTATCCAACATCTATATTGTTACCGTTAATTCCACTTATTAAAAAAAATGTGATTAAACTAGAAAACATAATCGCAGATTCAAAATCTGGATATTCTGGAGCTGGTAGAGGAGTTCATAAAGGACATGACAAAAAAAACCTTTACGAGTCACTTAAAGCATATGGAATAGGTTTCCATAGACATAATTCTGAAATTGAACAAGAAATAAAAAAACATACTAACAAAAAAAAATTAAATATTACTTTCACTCCTCACTTATCCCCAATGTTTAAAGGTATATTAAGCACTATATATATTGAATCTAAAAATGAGTTTTCTCTGAAAAAGTTAAACAATATACTTAAAAGCACTTTTGCAAAAAAACAATTTGTTAAAATAAAGAAAATAAATACTCCTATAAGCACAAATGATGTTATTAATACTAACGATTGCCATATATCAATTTGTAAAACAAAGTATAAAAATAAGTATATTATCTTATCCGCAATAGATAATTTGATAAAAGGAGGATCTGGACAAGCGGTTCAAAATATGAATATAAAATTTAATTTTCCTGAAAAGAGGGGACTAATATGAAAAAGATATATTTATTATTATTTTCTGCTTTTTGTACATTTGTAATAACTTCACCAGCTAATGCGTGGGAGTCAAAAATAACTTTAGAGTGTATTAATGAAAAATTAACCCCTTGTTCATCTTCGGATGTTTCTTATATTGAATCTAATGAAAATCCTAATTTAGACTCAGATAATGTAGTAAAGAAAAAGAAAATAGTTAAAAAAAAAGCAGATAAAAAAAAAAGGAAACAAATTAAAGATAAGAAGGAAAAGAAAATAGTTAAAAAAAAAACAAATAAGAAAAAAAAAATACTAGTTAAAAATAAAAAGAAGAAAAATATTTTTGTGAAAAGTTCATCTAAAAAATCGATTAAGAATCTTGATTTCGATCAGGATATTTCCTTTGATGAATTTAAAGCTTTGGTGTTAAATTATAATAAAGGTTCTGATTATCCAAATATTGACAATTAATTATGAAAAAAAATATAAACATAGCAGTTGTTGGCCTAGGACAAATAGGCAATTATTTATTAAATGAATTAAATGCCAAAAAAAAAGATATAGAACTTAAAACTGGAAAAAAAATTAAAGTAGTAGCAATATCAGCAAAAAATCCTAATAAAAAAAGAAAGTTTAAAATAAATAAAAATATTTTTTATAAAAACCCGCTAGATATAATTAAAAAAAATAATACAGATATCTTGTTTGAAGCTATTGGTAGTTCAGATGGTATGTCAAAAAAAATTGTAGAACTTTCCTTAAAAAATAAAATTCATGTAATCACCCCAAACAAAGCACTTATTGCTAAACATGGTGATTATTTATCATTACTCGCAGAAAAATATAAAGTAAATTTAGAATTTGAAGCATCTGTAGCTGGAGGAATACCAATAATTAGAACAATAAAAGAAGGTCTGGCTACCAATAAAATTTCAAAAATTTATGGAATATTAAATGGCACATGTAATTATATACTATCTGAAATGGAAAACACAAAAGATAGTTTTTCAAATGTTTTAAAAAAAGCTCAAAAATTAGGTTATGCAGAACCTGGTAATCCTAAATTAGATTTAAATGGATATGACGCTTTTGCAAAAGTAAGAATTTTATCTTCGTTAGCTTTTAATAAAAATATATCTAAACATAAATGTTTGGTTGAAGGTATTGAAAATATAGATTTTAAAGACATTAATATAGCCAATCAATTTAATTTTAGAATTAAGTTATTAGGCATTACTGAATTAATTAATAATAAATTATTTGAAAGAGTTCATCCTTGTCTGGTTAAAAAAAAGATACTTACATTGGAAATGTTAACGGTGTGATGAATGCTGTTATTACAGAAGGACATCCGGTAGGTGAAAGTATTTTACAGGGAGAAGGTGCTGGCCCTGGCCCAACGTCTTCAGCTTTAATGTCTGATTTGCTCTCTATTTTAAGAGGAAATATAAAATACCCGTTTGGTATACCTGATTTTAAACGTAAAAAAGTAAAACCTTATAATATTAAAAATTATTTAAACTCTCTTTATTTAAGGTTCGAAGTAAATGATAAACCAGGAATTCTTTCCCAAATAACTCAGCAATTAGCTAAAAGAAAAATTTCTGTTGAAAGACTGATACAAATACCTGACCATAAACGTAAAACAGCTTCTATAGTTATTATTACACACAAAGCTAATGAGCTTAATGTGCAAAAATGCATTAAATCAATAAGATCAAATAAAAATATATTAAAAAACCCTATCTTGATTAGACTTCTATAAAATGGAAATTTATATCAAGCTATTTGAGGTACTTTTTCCTGTTTTTTTTGTTGTAGGGATTGGTTATTATTTGGGCAAGAAGAATCCAAAATTAGACACATCATTTATAACAAATTTTGGCGCAAACATCGGATCACCTGCGATTGTTTTTTACTCTGTCGCAACAACAGGTTTAACTTTTGAAGTTTTTAAATCTTATTTTGGATATTACCTTTTAGCAATAATAGGTTTTTCCATTATTGGAATTATTTTTCTTTCAACATTAAAAAAAGATGTTGTTATGGAATTGCCACCTTTCATATTACCAAATACAGGAAATATGGGTCTTCCTATTTGTTTATTTGCTTATGGTTCGCAAGGTCTTGGTGTTGCAGGAGCTATATCTTCATTAATAATTTTATTTCATTTTACTCTGGGTGTTTTTCTTGCAAGTAAAAAATTTAATTTTGATATAATTATAAAAAGTCCTTCTTTTTATGCGGTTTTAATTTCTGTTTTATTTCTATATTTTGATATAGAAGCACCAAACTTTGCTATCAACACAACCATGTTATTAAGTTACGCTACAATTTTTTTGATTTTAATGTCTCTAGGTATCGCCTTAACCAGACTTAAAGTCTTTTCTTTTAAAAATGCTTTAATTTCGTCCATAGGAAGAGTAATAATTGGACCTCTTATAGGTTTAGCAATTATTAAATTTTTTAACCTTGAAGGTTATGCAGCTGGTGTTTTGTTAATACAATGTTCAATGCCAAGCGCAGTATTAACATATTTAGTTGGTTCATTGTATTCTCCCAAAAAAATTGTTGATAACATCGCAAGCATGATTGTTGTTTCTACACTTTTATCATTTGTAACTATACCAGTGATAGTATTTATTTCTCTAAAATACTTTTTCTAAACATTAATGAAAGCAATAATTTTAAATTTATCTGCTTGGTTAGTGTTGCCATTCATGGATGCCATTGCTAAATATTTATCTTCAGAAATATCTTTTTTTCCAAATTACATGGTCAAGGTATTTTTTTACTGTTTTTTTTTCTTTACCGTTTATGTTTTTCTTTTTTAGAAAAAATTTAACTTTTTCAGAGAATCCAAAGTTACAATTTTTACGAGGATTAACATTATTTTTTGCCAATATTTGTTTTTTTTATTCAATTTCAATCATATCTATGGCTAAAGCACTAACTTTAGCTTTTGTTGCACCATTAATTACTACAGCTTTTTCACCTATTTTATTAGGTGAGAAAGTAGGTATTAAAAGATGGTCGGCTGTATTAATAGGATTTTTTGGTAGTTTGGTTGTTATAAGGCCTGGATTTATAGAACTTAATTTAGCAACAATTGCTGCATTAGGTACAGGTTGTTTTTATGGAATTTATCTTGTAATAACCAGAAAACTTCACTCTACAGATAACCCTTTGCTAACACTCTTATTAACTGGGATTGTAGGTTTAAGCATTGGATCATTTTTTGTTCCAATTGTCTGGATAACGCCATCTCTTACACAATGGTTTTGGCTTGCAATAATGGGTATATTTGCTTGCATGGGTCATTTGCTTCTCATTTATTCATTAAAATTTGCAGATGCTTCAAAATTAGCTCCTTTAGGTTATTTTGAAATAATTCCTAATATAATTTTGGGCTATTATATATTTAATGATTTTCCTGACTCGTGGACATTTTTGGGTCTTTTTATCATTGTTTCGTCTGGAATATATGTGATACGTCGAGAATTATTAAGCAATAGAAGAAATTAACTAATAACTGTATAAAGTAGGGTACTGATAAAAAGTAAAAGGTAATTTTGTTGTATTGATAAATGAATTTAAATTATTTGAAAGGTGAAAATTTCCTAACCTAGCAAAAGATAATACAGTTTTATTATTAAATTTTGCCATCCAATATGATGAAAATCTCTCTGCCAAAAAAACTGGCAGTCTAATATTGTATCCATTACATAAATTATTCTCTAAACAATATTTATAGCATATATCTACCCAAGGAAAAATTAACTCACAATATTCTTCAAAATATTTTTTTTTAGTAATAAACATCAAGCCCATGTACAAAATATTTTGTTTTAAATGATCTTCAAATGGTTTTCTTTCCTCCAATGGTAAGAAATTTATAACTTCTTGCATTAAATTTTCTCCGTGACAAATAGTAAAGTCTTGTAGCAGAGTTTTATTTGTATATTTGATTTCCTGAGGAACAATGATTTCTTTATTTTTAAATGCTTCGTTGTTAATATTTAAAAGTTTTGAGTTTAAGTTGGTAAAAATTTTTTTTTGTTTTTTTTTATATAGTTTATCTAGCCACAATAGATCATGTTTACAGGTTCCCACAAAATCATCTTGTGAAAATTTATTTAATTTATTTTTCCATATCCAATAATACATTGTTAGTTCAGCGTAATGTTTGTTTAAATTAGAAATATTTTTTCCATTTTTTTCAACTTCCCAACTATCAGGGAATATGTTGTCTCCAAGACCAACGGGCGTAATATAAGAGGGTAGGTTATTAAGAATTTTGCAGTTTTTTATTGTGCAGCAATAAATTCTTACATCGGACATTTTTTTTTATACTATATAAATTTTTTTTTTGTTACTTTTGTGATTAATATGAAATTTCTCATTTATACTTTTGTTTTTAAACTTTCTCATATATAATTAAATTTAACATATTACTTTAAGTTAGACTTCTATCTATCTGTTATTATTGAATAAATCATTATTCTTAATGTATTAGATTAAAATATTATAATAAAAATAGAATCAGCGTAAAAAAGTAACTAAAATAAGTATTTTTTGATGACAAAAATAATTATGTTAAAAAAAACTTAGTAAAAAATGAAATATTTATTAAAAAGATACACAAAATATGTAATTTTACGTAGTAAAATTAATGTTGATATATTAAAATTCTAGAGCATTGCATAATAAGAATATAGCGATTAAACGGCCATAGAGGGGGTGTATTTTGAGACATGCTCATATTCAGTGCAACTGAAGAGGGAAAATAAAAAAATCCATTGAAAAATGGAAAAATAACAAAAAAAAAACATTGGTATTAAAGGCTTTTAGAAGGAAAAACCTTCTTTTTTTAGTAGATTTTTTTTGGCTTTTGTTCCTCCTGGAGCAGAAAAACCACCTAGACTACCATTAGATCTAATAACTCTATGACATGGTACTTTAGGAGCATAGGGGTTCTTGCCGCATGCATTAGCTACTGCTCTTGCTGATTTTGGCCTTTTTATAGCAATAGCGACCTGTTTGTAAGTTTTCACCTTACCACTGGGTATAGTTCTGAGATATTTCCAGACTTTTATTTGAAATTTAGTGCCTTTTAGGATCATGAAACTGAAAAAAAAAAACCCTGTTTCCTTGTGCTTTTTACGACACAAAGAACAGTAGTTTTGGCACGTCGTTGTATGCGCTACCGCCATGCCTTCCGCTCCGCGATTTTAGCGCTACTCCGCAGAACTTTCTGCCCCCTGGGCTTGAACCTCTCGGTTTTTCCCCAATCGGCCAGTTAAGGGTTGCCCCTTAATTCATGTACCAGCCTATCAGAGTGCAATGCTTGTATGTATCACTTTATAATTGATTGAGTGATTTACTCACAACTGTGAATAACGTGTATAACTTTTATAATTCATCTTTTAAATTTTGATATTGACATTATAAATCACTTACTATATTACTATTGATAATTAATTGTTATCAATACTAATAATATGAATGAGTTAACAACAGATCTAAAATCGCTTCATGAGGCAACTTTAAATAACCTCAAAAGTTCTAAAGCTAGTAACACTTTAAGAGCTTATAAATCCGATTTTAAGGACTTTGGGGCTTTTTGTGCTAGGCATGGCTTTAAATCATTACCTTCAGAGCCGAAAATAGTATCCCTATATCTTACACATCTTTCTAAAAATTCAAAAATAAGTACATTAAGAAGAAGATTAGTATCAATAAGCATGGTTCATAAGCTTAAAGGCCATTATTTAGATACAAAACATCCAATCATAATAGAAAATTTAATGGGAATAAAAAGGGTAAAAGGGAGCATTCAAAAAGGAAAAAAACCTATATTAATCAATCATTTAAAATCAATAATTAATATAATAGATGAACAAAAAATTGAAGAAATTAAAAAATTAAGAGATAAATCAATTATCTTAGTTGGCTTTGGAGGTGGTTTTAGACGAACAGAGCTAATTTCAATTGATCATGAAGATCTAGAATTTGTTCCTGAGGGTCTGAAAATCACAATTAAAAGATCAAAAACTGATCAATTCGGAGAAGGAATGATTAAAGGACTACCCTACTTCAGTAATGAAATTTATTGTCCGGTAGTAAATTTAAACAAATGGTTAGAGATATCTAAAATCAAGTCAGGTCCTATTTTTAGGAGATTTTCAAAAGGTTCATCATTAACAAACAAAAGATTAACAGATCAATCTGTTGTCTTATTAATGAAAGAATATCTAAATTTAGCAGGTATTGAAAATAAAAATTTTGCCGGTCATAGTTTAAGATCAGGTTTTGCCACTGTTGCCGCAGAGTCTGGTGCAGATGAACGAAGCATTATGGCTATGACAGGTCATAAAACAACACAAATGGTTAGGAGATATATAAGAGAAGCAAATATATTTAAAAATAATGCTTTAAATAAAATTAAAATTTAATTTCTTAATAATTCTTTAGAAATAATTTCTGCAGCCCACTTATTTCCTTCAGGCGTCCAATGACCATCACATTCTAAGTAAAGATCATCTAAATTTGATGTTGGATACTTAATTAAATCAATAAAAGTGAAGTTCTCATTATTTTTACTCATATTATTTAATGATTTGATCCAATAAACATCCTCTAAATTTTCTCCTCTATTTAATCTATCAAAATCCTGAATTCTGGGGATGCTAACTAAATATGTATCAATATTGGTCTCCTCCATTATCTTTTTTATAAAATAGATTGCAGCTTTTTGTTGATCTAATTTAGTGTCAAAATAGCCTGAAAATGTATCTTTTCCATATTTTTTTTTAGTTCTATAGATTTTGTAATTATAATTTAGGTTAATAAATAGACCAGATGTCCAAAAATAGTCTTTAAATATTTTTTTAATTTTTTTTGTTTGAGAAATATGATTTTTCACTGCATTTTCAGGTATGAAGATTTCATAGTTATTGTCATCAATTTTTTTATAATAAGGGCGATATCTTTTTGACCCTTTCCAATTATTATAATCATTTTCACCAAAGTCATTACTAGGTAAAAAAAAAATAATTAACTTGTTATGTTTATAATTTTTGGCAAAATTACTGTAAATTTGATAATATTGAACTACTCCAAAATTTTTAGAAACTCCAAAATTAAGTACATTTAAACTAGTTAAATCTTCGATATATTTTTGTGAAGTATTAATATAATTAACACCATATCCTTCAGCAAATGAATCACCAATTAAAACTATATCATTTGAAGAATTTTTTGAGAATGAATCATCTCTAGCTCCTACTTCGTTTGAAATATATGTAGCATCATAACAACTTCTTTTTTGTCTAGTTTTTTCTATTATTGTTATGCCATGCTCCCCATATATTTTCCTCAGTCCACCATTCATCATTAGATACTTCATTTTTAGATAGATAGAATGTGGGTTTATGTGATATTTCTAGTAAGTTAAATTTATAAAAACTATAACTGATTACTTCAAACACAAATATTAAAAAAAAGATAAAAAATAATCTATTTTTAAAATTTTTCATTTATTTTAATCCAATTATCAGGCCAAAAATTTTTGTTATTAATTTTAAATAATGAAAAAAAGTCATCATCAGGTCTTGTAATAATCTTATTATCATTTCTTCCTAACCAAGCACCCCACCAATTAAAAGTTGAGGGTGTTACTATAAAATGCTTACAACAAGAAAGTAAGAAAAGGTTAAATGCCCTTATATCAAAATTATTTTTATAATCTCGAAGATCTATAAGATTAAAGTTAAATTTAAGATTTTCTTTTTTTAAATTGGTAAAATCATTAGACCACAAATAAAATTTTGTATCAGTTAATTTAGTTTTAATAAAATAAACTGATTTATTAATATAGTTTATCTGCTCATTTGAATAAGTTTCAGATTTTTTTATATTATCTAATGTATTCTTGCTTTTACCTTCATTAAAACGATTTTGTCTAATACAAATTCCAACAGAATTTACATTATTAATTTCTTTGAAAATAGTAGTATCTTTAAATTTTGACTCATCCTTAAATCTAAACTCATTTCTAATTTCACTTTTATGAGTATCAAAATACCTTGGGCTTTCAAAATGACCTTCTAAAAATAAGGTATCATCATATTTATCATCAATAAAACTTTCATCGAAATGAGTAATTTTATTTTTATCTTTTTTTTCTATATAAAATTTTTTGTGTGATCTAATAAAATCTGATTTGATTAAAAATTTTCGTTTTATGTAACCATGCAATCTTTTAAATTTTAGTTTATCCTCTATAACGAGAGATGATAGCTTAAAATTATCTAAACCATATTTACTTATGTTTTTTTTTGATAAAAATGCTGTTTCATTATCTAAAAATAACTCTCTATTCATTTTTTTTGAGATTGAATAAGCAGATGCATACATAAACATTTGATTACCTATTTCATTTGATAGTCTTAAGATAATTTTTTTTTTCATTTTATATAAAATTTGACAATTTTTTTATTGTTTTATTAATATTTTTACTCGGGATAATAAAATCATATCCATTGTATTTAGGTTTAAATTCATAGAATGCATTTCTATAATTTTTATAATCATTATAATTTTTGATATCACAAAACCACATATCAATTATTGATTTTTTATTGATAGAAGCCAAATTAGTCATCATTCCATGAAAAGCTATAACTTTCGAGGAATTAAAAATAGTATTATATAGGTCCTCACCTTCTATATTATCATACAAAAGTATCTTTGAATTTAAATTTTGTTCTAATACTTTGTTATTTCTAAAATCAATAGTTTTAAATTTTCCTTTTAAGAAATCGTCTTTATTATTTTTTTCAATATCTCTTGTGAAAACTACATGATCGTAATTTTCTAAAAAAAAATTAAATAATTTAAATAAATCATCTATATTCCAACTTAATTTGTCAGTAATACTCTTTTTTAAATGAAAATAAGCATAATTGTTCGGCAAATTTTTATTTAATAAATCAGAAATCTTTAATTCAATATTAATATTGTCAGCTACATTGATATTTTTTTTTTGTGTGAGATCTGCTTGTAACTTGCTTGTATGGTCTCTTTTAAAAATAGCTGCTCTATCATTTATTATATATTTAAATAAGTATTTCCTTAAGAATAGAGGTGGTCTTTTATAATTATTTGGACCATTAATGCATAAAGCATAAAATTTAATACTACGAAAAAAAAAAGGCAGGTAAAAATAAAAATTTTTAGGTGTTAAAATATAGATATTTGTAATTTTATTTTTGATTAAATGAAATATAAGTTTTATCTTTTCACTTAAATTTAAATCATAATTAATTCTTTTAAAGATAATATTCTTTTTATTTATTAAAAAACTAAATTTTTCACTACGTTCAGATAAATAAACTTCTATGGTTTTATCTTTGTGACCATCTATAATATTATTTATTGCTTTTAAACTTTGAGTTAAATCCCCTACTGCATCATTTTTAAATACAATAACTTTTTCATCATTAGAATTCATTTAAAGTTTTTACTATATAATTAAGTTCTTTTTTTGAAAGATTTGGATCAATAGGCAAACTTATTGATTTTTTTGCTAATTTTTCTGCATTTTTAAAACTTTCATTTCTAAAACTTTTTCGAAATACTTTTAATTGATGAATGGCGTATGGATAATGAAAGCTGTAAGGGATTTTTTTATTATTTAACAATTTAATTAATTTAATTCTATTGTTAGTCAAAATTACATATTGATGAAAAACACACGATTTTGAATATTTAAGCTTTGTAATTTTGGGATTAGTTATATTAGCATTATAAAAATTAGCTATTTTCTGTCTTTTATAGTTATATTTGGGTAATTTTTTTATTTTCTCATTAAGTATTATAGCTTGCATACTGTCTAGTCTGCTATTCATTCCTACTAATTCATGTACAAATTTTTTTTCAGATCCTAAATTTCTTAATTTTCTTAATTTTTTAAAAAAATTAAAGTTATTTGTAGTTATGATTCCTGCATCACCATAAGCACCCAAATTTTTACCTGGATAAAAGCTGAAACATGAAATGTCAGTTGTAGAGCCAATTTTTCTCTTATTAATATGAGAATCATCATAGGCACCATGGGCCTGGGAACAATCATCTATTAAATGTATTTTTCTTTTATTAATAATTTTTTTAATTTCATTTAAATTTGCTACTGATCCATAGAGATGAACAGGCAATATTACTTTGGTTTCCTTGTTGATTTTTTTTTTTAAATCTTGAAGACAAATTGTAGGGCTCAAACTACCAGTATCAGCTAAAATTGGTTTTAAGTTGGCTTCAATAACTGAGAAAGCAGTTGAGCAAAAAGTCATTGCGGGTATTATAACTTCAGAATTTTGCGCAAGATTAAGTGACTTAAGTGCTAACGTAAGAGCGTCAGTACCATTAGCGCAACTTACTGCATATTTTGCTCCACACAAATTGCTAAATTTTTTTTCAAATATTTCAACTTCTTTACCTAAGATAAAGTCACCTTTTTTTAAAAGATAAGCTATTTTTTTAATTATAGGTTTATGCAAATTTTTATCTTGTTTATATAAGTTTAAAAAATTTAACCATCTTAAATTTTTTCTAAAACTTTTGTTATATCAATATTAAAATTTTTTTTAAAAATAGGATTATTATTAGAATTAATACTCTTCCCTATATACTCTATCAAATTAGAAAGTGGCTCTGATAAGTCAATTTCAGGCAATTCAAGCTTATAAACTGGAATGCTATTATTTTTTCTAGTAAAAACTTTAAGTTTATAAATAGGTTCATTTTCATCACAAATAATAATAGCTTTTTCAAATTTAAATTTAATAATTCTAATTTTTAATGGTGATATCCAGGAGTTTTTAACAAAAACTTTAAGATTATTCCTATAATTAAGATTTATATAAGCAGTATCTTTTTGAGGTGTCTTAATAGTATTATATTTTAAAGAATGAATTTTTTTTGGATTTGAATTAAGCAAATATCTTAAAATCGAAATATCATGTACACCCAAATCCCATACAACATTTGCATCTCTTCTTATTGGAGCCTGCTCCCTAAAACTCTCAACTTCTAAAAGTTTACCATATTTATTTTTTTTTAAAATATTTTTAATATATCTGATAGATC
>CACIPW010000018.1 GCA_902588635.1 uncultured Pelagibacteraceae bacterium
TTTTTACTGGTTTATGAAATACTAATAAAGAACTTTTTGATTTAGATCAAATTTGATTTAAATCAAACATTGTAATTAAATTGATTAATTATGGAATTTGTCAAACTAGTTGGACCTTTTGCAATATTTTTTATCATGTATTCATTAGGTTTAAAATTAAATTTTATTAATTTTTATAATTTGTTAAGAAATCCCAAAAATTTAATAGGTGGTTTAATTTGTCAGCTAATTTTTCTTCCAATAATAGGTTTATTGATAGTTAGTTTTTACCCAATGCCAAATGAACTAAAGATCGGTATACTTTTACTTTTATTATTACCTTCAGCTACAATGTCAAATTATGCCACAAGATTAGTAGATGGAAATGTTTCGCTCTCAATTGCAATAACAACAATTTGTAGTTTGTTGTGTATCGTTACAATTCCAATTGGGATGAAAGTGCTTTTTGAACTTGTAGTGCACAAACCAATTCAAGACTTTGATGTCAAAGCGATAAGCTTAAAAATTTTTATTATTATTACAATTCCAACAATTCTTGGAATTATAACTAATCGTTATTTTAATTATTTTAAAGAAAGAATTGTTCTCTTATTTGATAAAATTTCCATGATACTTTTTTTACTAATCATATTGATTGCTGTTTATCAGGAAAGAACGAATCTTGGTGGATATTTCGAATACGTTGGTGTTGTTGCTCCAATTATTTTGTTCTTTGTATTATTAGTATCAGTAATATTTACTAAATTTTTTATTGATGGAATCGATAGTCAAAGAACAATTACAGTTGAATGTTTATTACAAAATGGTGCAATGGGTTTTATTATAAGTGCTCAAATATTTAATGAAATTTCCTATGTTACGCCTATTGCTTTGTATGCTTTACTTCAATATTTTGTTCTTGCATTTTACATTGCTAATATAAAAATAGTTAAATAAGAATTTTTAAAATGAAAATATACGATTGTACGACTTATTACTCAGAAGATATGATGCTTGATTTAAGATTTAACATTTTAAATGAGTATGTACATAAATTTGTAGTTATAGAATCAATCTTTTCACACAGTGGAAATAAAAAAAAAATAAATTTTGATATAAACAACTATCCTAAATTTAAAGATAAAATCATTTACAAAGTAATTGATCATGAGCCTACAAATCTTCACAAAATTACTGAAGAAAAAACGTTTTATTTAAAAAGAATAAACAGTTTAAAAAGAATAGAGCTTTCTTATAATTTTATGAAAAACGCTATAAAAGAGGCAGATGATAATGATTTAATTATTCTAAGTGATAATGATGAAATTCCAAATCTTAATTCTGAAGCTTTTAGAAAATCAAAAAAAAATCTAATAATATTTAAACAATTATTTTTTTATTATAAATTTAATTTGTTATATGAATTAATGCCCTGGTTTGGCTCAAGAGCCTGCAAGAAAAAAAATCTTAAATCTTTTTCATGGCTTAAAAATATTAAAAATAAAAAATATCCATTTTGGAGAATAGATGCTTATTTTTCCGAACTTAAAAATACAAATATAGATATTATTGATAATGGAGGATGGCATTTTACAAACGTTAAATCCCCAGAAGAAATATATGAAAAAATGAAGAATTTTGGACATCATGATGAATTTGATATTAGTGGGATTACACTAGAAGATATAAAAAAAAAAATTAAAGAGAAAAAAGTTTTTTATAATCACTTTGCGGATAAGCAAAATCTAGATAAGTGGAAGTATGATCATGAATTGAAAACTATCGGATTTGAAATTTTACCGAATTATTTAAGAGAAAATAAAGATAAATACAAAAATTGGTTAGATTTTTAGATGGTCAATTGGGGCATAATTGGTTTAGGAAGAATTGCAAATGAATTTGCTTCAGGATTTAGTGATTTAAAAAATGCTAAACTTTTAGGTATTGCGAGCAAAACCCAAAAAAAATTAAATGAGTTTAAAAAGAAATTCAATATTGAGGAAAAGTACTGTTTTTCAAACTATGATGATCTTATATATTGCGATGATATTGATATTATATACATAGCTTTGCCACACAGTCTACATTTTCAGTGGATTATGAAATGTTTAGAAAATAATAAAAAAATTTTAACTGAAAAGCCTGCAACATCCTCATTAGATGATATGAAAAAAATTAATGAAATCTTAAATAAGAAAGATATTTTTTTTACTGAGGGTTTTATGTATCGTTATCACCCTCAAACAAAAAAAATTATTTCACTTATTAATGAAAACGAAATTGGCGAATTAATTTCAATGGAGTCTAATTTTGGATTTAACATAGTAGAAAAAAGAAATATTTTTGGATTTAAGAGAATAAAATTTAATAAAAAAAGTAGATTATTTGACAAATCTTTAGCAGGTGGATGTATATTAGACTTAGGTTGTTACCCTTCTTCTCTAAGTATTTTAATTGCAAAACTAAAAGATCCAAACAACTTAAATGTAGAGTTAGTAAATTCAAAAGTTGAAATTTCATCAACAAATGTAGATATCGACTCTTATACCAATCTTCATTTTTCTAATGGATTTGTTTCTTCCATAGGATGTTCATTTAAAAAAGATTTGGGAAAAAGTACTAAAATAATTGGAAGTAAAGGTTCTATGTTAATTTACGATAGTTGGCATTGTTCACCAATGAAAATAGAATTGGGTAATAAAGAGATTTTTGAAGATAAATTTGATTTTTCAAATATTTTTTCATTTGAAATTGACGCAATAAGTAATTCAATATTGAATAAAAAAACTGGAACTGATTATCCTGGTATTTCTAGACAAGAAACAGAAACCAATATTATGATATTGAATAATTGGCTAAATGTAAAAAATTGATTGTAGTAAAAATAAAAAGTATTATATATCAATACTAATTGGATGGCGGGGTAGCTCAGTTGGTTAGAGCGCGGGACTCATAAGCCCGAGGTCAGTGGTTCGATCCCACTTCCCGCTACCATTCTAGAACGTTTAGTCAATTCTTGACACACATATGACACACTCAGAAATGAAATTTTGAGAACTCGGGAAACTTATTTATCTAAACACAGTTTTTGACCTTCTTTGAGAGCCTCTGATACATTTTTTAATTTCCAATTATTAAAATCAATATCAAACATATCTTCAGCCTTCCAAAAAGTTTTCTTTTCGAAATTTTTAAAAACTATCATTAATTTAACATTTAACTCATCTTTATCTTGCAAAAACTTTATATGATCATCAATTTTGTATAGACCATTTGTTATCCAAACCATATGACCACCTAGAAATTTACTTGAACTTTTTATATCAGCTAGCATTTTATTTCCAAAGGCTTCAAGTCCAATTTTTTTATTAACGATATTTAAAATCTCTGGATGGTTGGCCATAGTATAAAATGTGACTGTATCCTCAACAACATCACATTTTCCTTGTGTACTGATTAATAAACGATATTTATCTCCGTGGGTAACAGTTCCATGCGTAGAAACTGAAATGAATTTATTATCTAATATTTTTTCTATTTCCCAGTTTTCAACATCAGCAAATGAATTTAAACACCACAACAAACTTAGAAGCACGATCCCTAAAAGTTTTTTCATTTTTTATATGAACTCTTTACAAACTAATTTGATTAATGGAATTTTCTCTTTACAAGCTTGTTTTTTAAATTTTTTCGTAAAACCAGGTTGATTTGGCCAAACATTCTCAATAACTGCCGACATACAAAATCCTGCTCTAAAATCATATTCATCTAGATTTTTGTTAGCCACAAACGAAGCATTTTCTTTTTTTGTAGCCATTAGCATAGTTAGCTTACTACAAGTTTTTTGAACTGTGTTTCTTATAGCTTGTTTATTACGTTCACCTGATTTAATCCATTCGTGTAAATCTTCTATATATTGTTTTTCTAATTTAGATAATTTTTGGTCACTACATGCGTTGAAGAATAATAAACAGAGAACCACTATCCCTAAAAGTTTTTTCATTTCAATCTAAATTCCTTATTTCACAATTTGCATAATCTAAAGCTTGATTAGCAAAGTCTCTTGCTTCATCAACAAAGTATTGTAATTTTCTTGAATATTCTTCTACTTCGTTATTATATCTTTGTAATTGAGTATTGTAAAAGCTCACATCATTATTGTAACTACTGATTGTCCATTCATCGCACGTATGTGTATTATTCCATTCATTGACGCAGAATGGAACTGATGGTTTCATTGGCCTAGTTGGTTTGTTCCAGTTTGATGGTGCTGATGGAGCCATTGGTGAAGAACACCAAGCATAAGCATAAGTTGGCATTAACAAAATCAGAATCCATATTGCAAAAGTTTTTTTAATCATGGACTACGCAGATTTTTCTTTTTTTTCTTCGTCTCTCTTTTTTCTTTCTTCTATTATTTTATCAAGCGCCTCAAATGGTTTTTGTAAATATTTTGCCGCTTCTTCTGCTGTCATTCCATAAGTAAAAGTAACTGGACCTCTAGTGCTACTGCCATAACCATAACCTTTTAGATTAGTTAGTCCTTTAAAATTAAATTGTCCTTGACTGCCATCTTTACAAGAAACTGTACCTTTGCCAACAAGTGACCAGGTTGATGTATATCTAAACTCACCTATGCAAGTATTCTTAGGATCTATTGCGGATTGAATATCAATTGTACCGCTTCCAGTAATGTCACCTACAGCCCAACCTACAAAAATATCACCTTGAATTGTAACCGCCACTGGAGACTTTGCTGTAAACAAACCCATACGAGCACCCGATTCATTTGCACAACCTTGTAACAACAAACCTAAAACCACGATCCCTAAAAGTTTTTTCATATCTAAACGTTAACAGAAATCTTGACACACTAAAATTGAAAAATCCTTGACACACATATGACTCACTGCGTTAGGATTTTTATTATTTTCTTAACGTTTTATGGTATAAAAACGTAGAGAAAGGTGAAGGCGCGGGACTCATAAGCCCGAGGTCAGTGGTTCGATCCCACTTCCCGCTACCATTCTAGAACGTTTAGTCAATTCTTGACACACATATGACACACTCAGAAATGAAATTTTAAGAACTCGGGAAGTATTTTATTTACACTTCTTTGTTTTTAAAATTTTATCTTTTTTATATGCAACTTGAACTTCTATATCTTTTAGAGAGTATTTCTTTGCATCCTTACATATACCATTAACTGCTGCAACTATATGCGAACCGGTAACTACTTTTTTGATTATAACTAAAAATGTTTTATCGTTAATCCATTCAGCGTCTTTTGAATATTGATGTTTTTTCATTTTTTTTAAAAAACCATCAGGATCATCTGCAAAAGCATGGGTTGATATAAATACAATTATTGCTAAAAAATTTATTAATTTATTCATTTTTAAATTTTAACAGAAACCTTGACACACTCAAATTGAAAAATCCTTGACACACATATGACTCACTGCGTTAGGATTTTTATTATTTTCTTAACGTTTTATGGTATAAAAACGTAGAGAAAGGATGTAGCGCGGGACTCATAAGCCCGAGGTCAGTGGTTCGATCCCACTTCCCGCTACCATTCTAAATGTAGAATAAAAATATGCAGTACTTCTTTGCTCCCTTAATTGTTTTGATTATATTCGTATTTATTATGATGCTGGTTTGAAATAACCTAAGTAACTTTTTTATATTTTTTATTTATTTTTCCTTTAATCAATCTAGTTATAGAGCCAATGAAACTTCTTCTAACTATAAGAGGTTTGTTGTTTTTGATTTCAACCCTATACTCTATATTTTTTTTTAAAGGTGATAGCCAAGTTTTTCCGTAGAGAAACTTTAATAAAGCTTCAGGTTTATTTGGGATAAAAATTGTTTTAAAATTTTTATCATTTTTAATAGGAAAAATCATTTTATTTGGAAAATGAAGTGCAAAATTACTATCATGTATATTTGATAGAAAGTTGTGTCTTTCAACAATAAAATTGTCTTTAGGATTTTTTGTAAAAAAGTAGAAATCTACAAAAGTCACAAGGTTATTTTTTTTTTTAATAAATTGAGTAAAGTATTTATGGGAAATTTTTTTATTAATCTTAAAAGATTTATTAATTCGCATTTTTTTTAGAACTATTTTTTTATTTTTAAGGTTTGTCATAAAATCTACATCGTCATCACCACGTATAATTTTTTGTTCTCTTATAAGGCCCAGTAAAGTTCCATAAAAAACAAAATGTTCAACATTTTGTAATATTTTAGAAACATCTAGTAGATTTTGAAGGTTTAATTTTTGTAGTTTGTTTTGTTTAATCATTAAGTTTAAAAACCTTCATTTTATAAGAGTTTTTTTCTTCATTATTTTTTTAATGGGCTATTTTTTTAAGCCAATTCTCTTAATAGCATTTTTTAAATTTATAGAAGAGTAATAATTTAAATTATTAAGATACCAATCAAATGTTTTTTCCAATCCATCTTTAAAATTAGTTTTTGGTTTCCATTTTAATTCATTGATTAATTTGTTACTGTTTAAAGCGTATCGCACATCATGACCGGGCCGATCTTTAACAAATATTATTTTTACATTTTTACCAATTTTAATTTTTGTTTTTGCTATATTTATTAGCATTTTTGATATTTTTAAATTTATTTCATTTTTATTTGATCCAATATTATAAAAATTTCCAATTTTTCCTTTTTCATAAATTTTAATTAGTGCTTCACAGTGATCTTTAACATGTATCCACTCTCTTGAATTTTTTCCTTTTCCATAAATAGGTAACTTTTTATTATTAATTATATTATGAATTAATTTTGGTATTAATTTTTCCGGATGCTGTTTGGGACCATAATTGTTTGAACAATTTGTAACAATGGCTCGAATTTTGTAAGTGCGAACATAAGAAAATACCAAATGATCAGATGAAGCTTTACTAGCAGCGTAAGGTGAACTTGGTTTGTATGGATAATTTTCATCACTTCGACCACTTAAAATATCACCATAAACTTCATCAGTAGAAATGTGTATTAGTTTTGATTTAGAGTTTTTTCTTGAATATTTTTTAAAAACTTCCAATAAGTTAAAAACACCTAAAATATTACTTTTAATAAAATTTTCAGGACCATCAATAGATCTATCAACATGAGTTTCTGCTGCTAAATTAAAGATGCACAAAGGTTTAAATTTGTTAAAAATTTTTTGTAATTTATTCTTATTATTTATATCGCACTTAATAAATTTATAGTTTTTATTGTGTTTATATTCTCTAGTATTATAGAAATTTGATGAATAAGTTACTTTGTCTAAGTTTATAACATAAAAATTTTTATTAAGTAATAATTCAATAAGGTTACTACCTATAAATCCCAAGCCACCAGTTACAATAATTCTTTTTTTGACCATTATTTTAAATTATATATATATTCATTTACTTTTTATATATTAAATAAATTATCAATGAGCAATCTAAACGATTTAACCATAATTATCGTCACATATAAAACAAAAGATGAAATTTTGTTCAATTGCATCAATTCTATAAAAAAAGAAATTAAGATTATTAATGTTGAAAATTCAAACAACATATCTCATAAAAATAAAATCGAGAAGAAGTATAGCAATGTAAAGGTTATATTATCCGGTGAAAACTTAGGGTATGGCTCAGCTAATAATTTAGGTTTAAAAAATGCTAAAACTCGGTATGTGTTAATATCCAATCCTGACGTTGAACATAATAAAGATTTTTTTGATGAAATAAATTTTTATTTAAAAGGTGATACTGAGTTTAGTATTATTGGACCATCTTACAACGATGAAAAAACACATTCTTCTTATGGTAGCTTAGACGGAAGTACTATTGCAAAGGAATTTGATAAATTTTTTTTAAAGGAAGTTGGCTATGTAATCGGTTGTTCAATGTTATTAGATACGAAAAATATTAAAACAAACTCTTATTTTGACGAAAATTTTTTCTTATATTTTGAAGAAGCAGATCTTTGTAGAAGAGTCAAAACAAAAGGAGGAAAGGTATTTTGTAGCTCGAAATTGTTTATAACACATTTGGGCAACAAGGGCTCAACATCAACAGATCCAAAATATGAAATAGAGTCTGAAATGATGAGAAGTTGGCATTGGATGTGGTCAACTTTTTTTTACCATAAAAAACATAGCAGTTATTTAAATGCATTTTCGTTAATGTATGGAAAACTAGTAAGGGCTTTTTTTAAAATGATTATATTTAGTTTGTTTTATAATAAAAAAAAACAAAAAATGTATTATGCAAGATTTTCGGGTTTGTTTAATGCGATGATTGGAAAAAAATCTTTTTATAGAGTTAAATTATTAGAATAGTTTAGTGACCAGGAAAGTTTATTAGGTTTTCTACTTTGAAACCTTTACTAACCAAACTATCACAACCACCCAAATCAAAAAGATTTATAACAAAAATAAATCCTGCCACTTTTCCTTCAGACATTCCAATTATCTTTGCTGCAGCTTTAGCAGTGCCGCCAGTGGCAATTAAATCATCTATAATTAAAACTTTATCATTTTTTGAAATAGAGTCTTTATGCATTTCAATCGTTGCAGTTCCATATTCAAGCTTAAAATCAACTGAATATCTTTCAGCGGGTAATTTATTTTTTTTTCTTAAAAGTATAAAAGGTTTTTTTAACAAATAAGAAACAGCCGAAGCAAACACAAACCCTCTAGATTCAATTGCAGCTATTTTATCAAATTCAAAATTTTTTGATTTTTCAATTATTTGGTTTATGCACTCTGTAAATGCTTTTTCATTTTTTATTAATGTTGTAATATCTCGAAATAAAATACCTTTTTTAGGGTAGTCTGGTACCGATCTAATATATTCTTTTAAATCCATATTAATTTGGGTTATATAAATAAATAAATTATTTTTTGTATATGGCAAACAATAAATTAGCTGTAATTGGCGGAAGTGGTCTTTATGACGTTGAAGAATTTAAAGACAGGGAATTATTAGATATTAATACACCCTGGGGTAAGCCTTCAGACAAAATTTTAAAAACAACTTATAACAATAAAGAAGTTTATTTTCTTCCACGACATGGGCGTGGTCACTTTATTAACCCTTCAAATATTAATTTTAGAGCAAATATAGATGCTCTTAAACAATTAGCTGTTACAGATATTGTTTCTGTTTCAGCGGTGGGTTCTTTAAAAGAAGATTTGCCACCAGGAAAATTTGTTATTGTTGATCAGTTTATAGATAGAACCTTTGCAAGAAATAAAACTTTTTTTGACGACGAGATTGTAGCTCATGTATCAATGGCACATCCGACATCGAACGGATTGATGAATGCATGTGAAGAAGCTATCAAAAAAGAAAAAATTGAATATCAAAGGAATGGAACTTATGTGGTTATGGAAGGTCCTCAATTTTCTACATTAGCAGAGTCAAATTTATACAGATCTTGGAAGGCAGATGTAATTGGAATGACTAATATGCCTGAAGCTAAATTAGCAAGAGAAGCCGAAATTAGATATGCTTCTGTTTCAATGGTAACCGATTACGATTGTTGGCATCCTGATCATGAAAATGTAGATGTTCAACAAGTTATAAAAGTTCTTTTAGGAAATGCTGCTAAAGCAAAGAGTATGATTAAAAACCTTATAGATAATTTTGAAAAACATATTGATCCAAAAGATCCTACAAACAATTGTTTAGATGTAGCAATTATTACCGCTCCTGAAAAAAGAACGCAGAAAACAAAAGATAAACTCAAAACTGTAGCTGGTAGAGTTTTAAATAAATGAAAATAGAAGGAAAAGAATACCGTACAATTTGGTTTGAAAATAATACAGTAAAAATTATTGACCAAACCAAACTTCCTCACCAATTTATAATCAAAGATCTTAAAACAGTAAAAGATTCTATAAATGCCATCAAAACAATGGAAGTTAGAGGGGCTCCTTTAATTGGAGCAACGGCCGCATATGGTTTAGTTTTATCAATATTGGAAAATAATGATCAATCATTTTTAAAAAAATCAGCAGAAAATTTAATTAATTCAAGACCAACAGCAATCAATCTCAAGTGGGCTGTTGATAGAATGATGAAAAAATTATCAGGAGTTAATAGCGATAAAATTTTAGATATAGCAATAAATGAAGCTAAAGAAATTTGTGAAGAGGATATTAGATTTTGTGAAAACATTGGATTAAATGGATTAAAAATAATCGAGGAAATTTATAAAAAAAAGAACAGTGCAGTTAATATTTTAACTCACTGTAATGCTGGATGGCTAGCAACAATTAATTGGGGCACCGCAACTTCTCCAATATATCATGCACATAAAAAAGGAATTAAGGTTCACGTTTGGGTAGATGAAACAAGACCTAGAAACCAAGGGGCTAATTTAACTTCTTATGAATTAAATGAAGAAGGAGTATCAAATACAATTATTGCAGATAATACAGGTGGAATTTTAATGCAAAGAGGAGAAGTTGATATGTGTATTGTAGGGACTGATAGAACTTTATCTACAGGAGATGTTGCAAATAAAATTGGAACTTATTTAAAAGCACTAGCAGCTCATGATAACAAAGTTCCTTTTTATGTAGCATTACCAAGTTCAACTATTGATTGGGAAATAAAAGATTTTAAAGACATTCCAATTGAAGAAAGAAATTCAGAAGAGTTGTCACATGTTGAAGGTTTAGATGAAAATAATAATGTTAAAAAAGTCTTAATTTACCCAAAAAAAAGCAAGGCAATGAATTTGGCCTTTGATATAACTCCATCTAAATATATTACTGGACTCATTACAGAAAAAGGTATTTGTGATGCTTCTAAAGAGGGATTAGGTAAATTGTTTAAATGAAAAAAAATATTTTATTAGTTGTTTTTATAGTTGTTGGTATGGTTGCTGCTTTAAAATTTAACGATCATAATAGAAATAAATCTATTTCTGCTTGTATTGTTGCTCAAAAAAATAAGGCTGAAAATTTTGATATAAATGAAGCAAAAAAGCTTTGTGAGAGTGCAATTAAAAAAAAATAATGGAAAACCTTAAGATAAGAGAAGATATAATACAATTTGCTCAAAAACTTAATTCTACAAACTTATCACCCCTTAGATCTGGAAATGTTTCAGTAAAAGCTAACGAGAATAATGTTGATGGCTTTTATATAACCCCTTCTGGAAAAAAATATAATGATCTTAAGCCTGAAGATATAGTTTTTCTATCATTGAGTGAAAAAAAAGATTTTTTAAGATGGTTTAACTCTGGAAAAAAACCTTCATCTGAGTGGCGTTTCCATCAAGATATTTATGTAAACAAAGTAGACGCTAAAGCTATTGTTCATGCTCATTCTCCTCACGCTACCGCTGTATCATCCCACGGAAAACCTATACCAGCTTTTCATTATATGGTTGCATTAGCGGGAGGAAACGACATTAAGTGTGCTGATTACGCAACTTTTGGAACGTCTGAGTTATCAAAAAATATTATTAACTCTTTAGAAAATAGAAAAGCCTGCTTGATGTCAAATCATGGCCAGGTTGCATTTGGACAAAATTTAAAACAAGCTTTCGAGCTTGCAGAAGAAGTAGAAAATATTTGTCATCAATATATAATTGCTTTAAAGTTAGGTCAGCCTAAGATTCTTTCATCTTCAGAGATGGAAAAAATTTTGGATAAAGTAAAATATTATAAAAGTGAATAATTTTTTATGACTAAAGTTGGGGAGCACATAACATTAGATATCATAGGGACAAAAAGAGAATACGAACCTTCGTTCTATGAAAAGTTAATTTATAAAATTGCTAAAAAAGCAAAAGTAACCGTTTTAGAAATATCTAAATACAAATTTAAACCCCAAGGCTTTACTATGGTTGCTCTATTAGCGGAAAGTCATATTAGTTTTCACACATTTCCAGAAAATAATATTATTAGCTTTGATTTTTTTACTTGTGGAAAGATTTCTCCTTCAGTTGCAATAGATATAATAAAAAAGGAAATCGAACATAAAAGAATTGTAAAAAAAGAATTTAATAGAGACACCATTGGTCTTTATCATGACATTTATAGTTCACCAGGTTTAAAAAAATCATATGTAGTGAAAAATATACTTGAAGATTTTACTTCTAAAGTAGGACAACATATTGAAATTTTAGATTTAGAACAATTTGGAAAATCTTTGTTTATAGATAATGAAATTCAAGTAGCTACAAGTGACGAGCATCTTTACAGTGGAACATTTGTTAACGCCGGCTTAAAATTGAACAAAGATAAAGATACTGCAGCAATTATAGGTGGTGGAGATGGTGGTGTAGCTAGAGAGTGTATATCTAAAGGTTTTGGATATATTGATTGGTTTGAATTGGATCCTGAAGTTGTTGAAGTTTGCGAAAAACATCTTGGCTCTATAGGAAATAAATCTACTAGAAAAAATTCAGTCAAATGCATTTGGGGAGATGCATTCGAAAGTATTAAAAAAGTTGAAGATGATAGATATGATAAAATTTTTGTAGATTTAAATGATGACCAGTTTTGCATTGATTTAGCGGCAAAGAACATGGACTCTTTGGTTAGAATTTTAAAACCTAATGGAGTTATAACTGCCCAAGTTGGAAGCCAAGATAAAAAACCTAAACAAGTTGATAAATGGTTAAAAGTTTTTAATAAAAATTTCGGAAATGCTACCCTAGATAGAGTTTATATACCTAGTTTTGACTGTTCTTGGAATTTTTCTTCATCAATAAATCATTAGAATTTTCTTTTTAATTCATCAAAATTGTGAAATAATTATTTTTTTACGGAGGGAAATGATGAATATATTTAAAAAAACAATATTAACAGTTATCGTATCTTTCTTATTAATCGGAAGCGCTTATGCCGGTAAAATAAAGATTGGAACTGAAGGTGCTTATCCTCCTTGGAATTCAAAAGATGCTTCAGGCAAGCTTATTGGATTTGAGGTTGAATTAGCTTGGACGCTTTGCAGATACATTGGACAACAATGTGAAATCGTAGAACAAGATTGGGATGGAATGATTCCAGCGCTGATAATGAGAAAGTTTGATGCAATAATGGCAGGAATGTCGATTACTGCAGAAAGACAAAAAGCAATTAGTTTTTCTCAAGGTTATGCAGACGAAGTTGCTTCATTAGCAGTCATGAAAGGCTCAAGCCTTGAAGGTATGGAAACTTCTGAAGGGATTAATCTTACTACAAAGACAGGTGCAGTTAAAAAAGATCTTAAAACTTTAACTGGTGCATTAGCTGGAAAAACAGTTTGTGTGCAAACAGCTACTATTCACCAAAACTTTTTAGAGTCTGGTGATGTAGGTAAAGTAAATGTAAGAACTTACAAAACTCAAGATGAAGTTAACTTAGATTTAGCAGCGGGAAGATGTGATGCTGCACTAGCTGCTGCAGTAGCATTTAGTGATTATGCAGAAAAATCTGGAAAACCAGTTGTTCTTGTTGGACCAACTTTTTCAGGTGGAGCTTTTGGTAATGGAGTTGGAGTTGGTATTAGAAAAGATGATACTGATCTCCTAAATGCTTTTAACAAAGCCATTGATAAAGCAAGAAAAAATGGAGACATTAGTAGAATTGCTATTAAATGGTTTGGTTTCGACGCTTCTATGTAATTAATTTTAGATTTGGCGACTATAATATATAGTCGCCAGTCTGTATGGAACTTCTAGCATTTGGAAAAACTGGTTGGGGTGATGAATTATTTATTGCCACCCTAATGACTATTGCTGTTTCAATTACAGCTATGCTTATAGGTTTTCTTTTTGCGTTAATATTCACCCCTCTTAAATTATCAAAAAATAAATTTCTTAACCTTATTGGAAATTCTTACACGACAGTAATTAGAGGAGTTCCAGAGTTATTAGTAATTTACTTATTCTTTTTTGGGGGAAGTGGTGCCGTTATGTTTGTAGCATCTATGTTTGGATACAATGAATATATAGAAATTAATGCATTTATAACTGGTTCGTTTGCTATTGGTATTATATCTGGTGCATACTCAACAGAGGTTTTTAGAGGAGCAATACAATCTATAGACAAAGGGCAATTTGAAGCTTCACAAGTTTTAGGACTTAAAAGAGTTGTTTATTTTTTTAGAGTGATCATGCCTCAAATGTTAAGACTAGCAATTCCTAATTTGAGCAACGTCTGGCAAATAACTTTAAAAGATACATCTCTAATATCAGTTACAGGTTTAGTTGAAATAATGAGACAATCATATATTGCCGCTGGCTCAACAAGAGACCCACTTTTCTTTTATTCATTTGCTGCAGTTTTATATTTGTCACTTACATTTTTAAGCATGAAGTTAATTAATAGATTAGAAATTAAATATAGTAGGGGTTTTTAATGGATATTAATTTAATGATAACTAGTCTTCCAAAGTTATTAAGCGCTACCGTTATAACGTTAAAATTATTATCTTTATCTTTATTTTTTGGTTTATTTATTGGACTGCTTTTTGCCATTCTTAGGTTAAACAAAAATATATTTGTAAATAAATTTGCTTATGGATACTCTTATGTGTTTAGAGGCACACCATTACTTGTTCAAATATTTATTATCTATTTTGGTTTGGGACAAATAGAATACTTTAGATCAACTTTTTTATGGGTTGTTTTTAAAGAACCCTACTGGTGTGCAATTATAGCTTTTGCTTTAAATACAGGTGCATATACATCAGAAATATTAAGATCTGCTTTCCAGACTATTAAACCAGGAATTATTGAAGCTGGAAAAAGTTTGGGAATATCCAATAAGGTTATTTTTTATAAAATTCAAATACCTGTAGCTATCAGGCAATCTCTTCCAGCATATGGAAATGAAATTATATTAATGATGAAAGGAACTTCCTTAGCTAGCACAGTGACATTAATGGATTTAACCGGTGTTGCAAAATATATAATCTCAACAACTTTTAAGCCAATTGAGGTGTTTATTGTTGCTGGAGGTATTTATTTATTTATGACTTTTATTATTCACAATCTAATTAAATTTTTAGAGAAAAAATACAGTTTTAATTAAAGAGCTATTAAGATCAGTTTTGCTGTCCAGTTTCTTATTGCCACTTAAAAGCAAACGTTGAACCAAAGGTAAAAGTACACGTGTTGATTGATTTTTCTTATTTTATAAATTTATTTGGATAAGTAATAATTTTTAAACTCAAAATAGAGAATAATGAACTTTTATGAATATAATCGCGTGATAGACTGGTATTGTATATAGATTTATGGAAACAAAAATAAATTTATTAAAAAAAATTGGGTTAGAGAAGTTAGAAAAGATTACCACAAAATCTTTAAAAAAAACAAGACAATCTTTAAATAAAAGCATCCAAAATTATAAAAATAACCGCAAGAAAGAAATAGATAAGAAAATTAAAAAAGAGAAAATTGAAATAAAAAAACAATTATTACAAGAAAAAAAACAAAAAATAAGAGAAGAAAAACAAAAAATAAAAAATGAAGAAAAAAGATTAAAAGATTTAGAAGTTAAAAAACAGCTAGAAGAAAAACAAATAATTAGAGAAGAAAAGGAAAGATTAGAAGCTAAAGAAAAACTAAAATTGTACAATGAGAAACAACAAAAAAAAAATGAAGAACAAGCGCGGGAAATTGAAGTTCAGCGACTGAAAACAGAAGAACAAAAATTAAAAGATCGAGAAGAAAAAAGAATAAGGGAAGATGAGTTAAAGTTAAAACAAGAGGAATTAAGGTTACAATATTTAGAAACACAAAGAGTTAGAGAAGAAAAACTGAAGCGTTAAAAAATTGTGAAAATAAATTAAAACCAGGAAACAAAATAGGTGAAGTGTTTGATGTTCATGCAAAAACTTTTGATGATTTGGGTTTTAATAAATCAAGAATGAATGCATGTGGATATTCATTAGGCGCAACATTTTCTCCAAATTGGATGGATTGGCCAATGCTTTACACGGGGAATCCATATGTAATAGAACCTGGCAATGTCTTCTTCATGCACATGATACTTATGGATTCTGATAATGAGTTAGCAATGAATTTAGGCGAGACCTATTTGGTGACTGAAAATGCCAATGAGAGATTAGGAAAACAGAAGTTGGATCTAGTAATTCTTTAAAGTGTATTCGAAAATAGAAAAAAATTAATTTTTTTCTTCATTGTTATTATTTGCTTCTTCTTCA
>CACIPW010000019.1 GCA_902588635.1 uncultured Pelagibacteraceae bacterium
TAAAAAAAAATTTTCTTTAAATAATATTGCAGTTTTAGTCAGAGCTATTTTTCAAACTAGAGAATTTGAAGAAAGGTTTCTTAAAATTGGTTTGCCATATAGAATTATAGGTGGCATCAAATTTTATGAAAGAGCTGAAATAAAAGACTGTATTTCTTATCTTAGATTAGTTTACCAAAGTAAAGATGACTTAGCCTTTGAACGTATAGTGAATACACCAAAAAGATCGATTGGAGATACTACAATTAAACAAATTATTGGCTACGGAAGAAAAAATTCATTAAGTTTCGAATCATCATCAAAAAAACTAATTGAATTAAATTTAATAAAACCAAAAACAAAAACTGGACTTAGCTCTTTTCTTAATATGATATCTAAATGGAGAGGCGATTTAACAATAAAAAAAATGAATCATGTAAAATTAATGCAAACAATACTTGATGAGTCGAGCTATTCTTCAATGTTAAAAAATAAAAAAGATTTGGAAAATGAAAATAGACTAGAAAATATAAAAGAACTTTTAAATGCCATGAAAGAATTTGATAATTTAGAAAGTTTTCTTGAACATGTTTCGTTGGCAACTTCGATTGATCAAAAATGGGATGGGGAAAAAGTAAATTTAATGACAATGCATGCATCAAAAGGCTTAGAATTTGATGTTGTTTTTTTACCAGGATGGGAAGAAGGTTTGTTTCCTCATCAAAAATCTATTGATGAAAAAGGACAAGATGGTCTCGAGGAGGAAAGACGACTAGCCTATG
Source organism: uncultured Pelagibacteraceae bacterium (assembly GCA_902588635.1). GTDB lineage: Bacteria > Pseudomonadota > Alphaproteobacteria > Pelagibacterales > Pelagibacteraceae > Pelagibacter. The sequence goes on from CACIPW010000019.1 coordinate 762, forward strand.
TGGGCATTACAAGAGCGAAAAAAATTGCAATAATTTCATTTTCAATGAACAGATTTTATCAAGGAGACTGGATTGATAATATGGCATCAAGATTTTTAGATGAGCTACCTGAAAAAAATTTAGAAAAAAACAACTACTTTGATGAAGATGAAATAAATAATGATGTAGAATTCGATTTTAACCAGGACCTTGGGACAAATGAACCAGTTAGAAGTCCAGGATGGATAAGATATCAAAAAAAATTAAATGATAAATAAAATTAAAAACTTAATTAATTTAAATAACTTAGATGGATACGTTGTTCCAAAAAATGATGAATTTTTTACTGAATATTCAAAAACAAATAAACTTCAAATAGTTGCAAATTTTACAGGTTCAGCAGGGTTTATATTAATTTTAAAAAACAGTAACCACCTGTTTGTAGATGGTAGATACACAATACAAGCAAAGCAGCAATCTGGTAAAAAATTTACAATTCATGAAATACCTTATGTATGGCCTAAAAATATCTTAAATAAAGATAAGTTTTTCAATATTGGATTTGATCCTAAAATTTTTACAAGGGATACTTTAAAGGTATATTTCAATGATATATGTAATCTTATTCCTATAAATAAAGATTTATTTCTAAATAAAACTGAAAAAGTAAATAAAAACAATTTAGTTTATTCAATTGGTAGTTTGGTAGCGGGAGAAAGCATAAAAAGTAAAATTAAAAGATTAAAGAAAATTATTGAGAATGAAAAAATAGATAATTTATTCATAAGTTCAGGTGAAAATGTTTGTTGGTTGTTAAATATTAGAGGAAAAGATCTCCCAAATTCACCTATAGCTAATTTTCAAGCAATAATAACAAAAAAAAAAGAAATTATTCTATTTGGAAATATCAAAAAACTTAAAAATATAAGTAAGAAATTTATAAAAGAAAAAATAAGTTTTTTTGAAAATTATAAGTTTTTCGAAATATTAAATTCTTTAAAAGGTAAAAATTTTTGTATAGATGATAAAACTTGCTCGGTACTTAATGAAAATCTAATAAATTCAAAATTCTTTATTAAAAAAAGAACTGATCCAATTTACGATCTTAAATCAATTAAAAATAAAATTGAAATTAAAAATATGATCAATGCACATATTGAAGATGGTGTAGCTCTTACTAAATTTTTATATTGGATTAAAAACTCAAATATTAAAAATTTAGATGAGATTAAAGTCGAAAAAAAATTAGAAAATTTTAGAAAACAAAGTAAAAATTTTCTGTATCCTAGCTTTAATACTATCGCTGGCTCAGGACCAAATGGGGCAATCATTCATTATAGATCTAATAAAAAGTCTAATCGTAAATTAAATAGAAATCATTTACTTTTAGTTGATTCTGGAGGTCAATATAAGTGGGGAACAACAGATGTAACTCGAACAATATCTTTTAACAATCCAAGTAAAAAAATAAAAGAATTATACACAAGAGTTTTAAAAGGGCATATTGCTGTTGCGATTTCTAAAATTGAAAAAGTAAAAAATGGAAATAATTTAGATAAACTTGCAAGAAAAAGCCTTCATTCGAAAAAACTGGATTATAGACATGGTACAGGACATGGAGTTGGTTTTTTTATGAATGTCCATGAAGGTCCACAAAGTATTTCTAAAAATAATTTTGTAAAGCTTAAAAAAGGTATGATTGTTAGTAATGAGCCAGGATTCTACTTAGAAAATAAATTTGGAATTAGAATAGAGAACCTTGTTTATATAGATGGAAGTAAAAATAATCTTTTTTTAAAAAACTTAACTTACGCACCTCTTGAAAAAGACTTAATTGACGAAACTCTACTTTCAAAAGTTGAAAAAGATTACATTCTTAAATATCACTTAGAAACTTACTCAAAAATTTCACCATATCTAAAAGAAAATGAGAGAAAATGGCTTGCGCAATTAATTTAACAGATCAGCCCATTCTTTTTGTGAAATAATTTTAACACCCAAATTTTTTGCTTGATCAACTTTTCTATTGGTTGGTTTTTCGCCTATTACCAAATAATCCAATTTCTTTGTTACGCTGCTAACAATATTTCCAGAATTTTTCTCAACTAAACTTTTTGCCTCTGCTCTGCTTATATTTTGCAATTTTCCAGTAAACATGAAAGTTTTATTTTTTAATAATCCGGATTGGTTTAATTGGTGAGTGTCAGTTATTTCTAGAACTTTTTTTAATTCAAATAAAAAATTTTCATTAGTTTTATTTAAAAAGAAATTTATAATAGATTTAATTTGAGTATCTCCAATTCCATCAATATTTTTGAGTTCATCAGCATCCTTGTTTAAAGATAATTTAAAAAAATTATTCGCTGATTTTAGGTGTCTTGCTAAAAGCTTGGCATTTTCTTGTCCTATGTGTCTTATGCCTAAAGAATAAATAAATTTATCTAGAGAAATTTTTTTTTTACTATCTATAGCATATTTTAAGTTTGAAGTTGACAAGCCACCCCAGCCATCTAAATTTCTTATTTTATCATAGTCTAATTTAAAAATATCTTGTGGAAATTTTACTAATTTAAGTTCCCAAAAATTTTCAACAATTTTTTTTCCAAAACCGTCTATATTAAAAGCTTCTTTGGAAACAAAATGTTTTATTTTTTCTTTGGCAATTTGATCACATTCAAATCCCTCGCTGGAACATCTTCTTACTGCATCTTTTTTTTTTGTTATTTCATTAAAATCTTTAACAGTTTTTGATCCACATGAAGGACATTTAGTGGGGAAAATAAATTTTTTTGAATTTTTTTTTCTTTTTTTTAAATCGACCGAAATTACATGAGGTATTACGTCTCCTGCTCTTTCAACAGTTGCAATATCACCAACACGAATGTCTTTCCTAACAATTTCATCTTCATTATGAAGTGTTGCATTCGATACAATAACTCCTCCAATATTTACAGGTTGAATTTTAGCCACAGGTGTTAAAGCTCCCGTTCTGCCCACTTGAATTTCTATATTGATAATTTTAGAAATTGAACTATTAGCAGAAAATTTATGGGCGATGGCCCATCTTGGAGCATTGGTTACGTATCCAAGTCTTTTTTGTAAATCAAAATCATTTATCTTATAAACAATCCCATCTATGTCAAAATTCATCTCTTTTCTTTTTTTTTCTAAATATTGATGATTTTTAATTAAATTTTTTATCCCTTTTACATTTTTGTTATATTCGTTAACTTTAAAGCCCCAGTTTTTCAAATTATTTAAAAAAGCAGACTGAGATTTGATGTTCATTTCTTTTGCAATACCAAATGTATAAGCAATAAACTTTAGTGGAATTTTACTTGTTACAGCTGGATCCTTTTGTCTTAAACTTCCTGACGCTGCGTTTCTTGGGTTCGCAAACTTTTCATTTATTTTTTTAAAATCATCATTTTGAATAAAAATTTCTCCTCTTATATCTATTTCAGTGGGAAAATTTTTTTCATTAATATTTTTTGGTATATCATTAATAGTCTTTAAGTTTTCTGTTATATCTTCGCCTTCTTTTCCATCACCTCTTGATAGGCCTTGAACAAATTTTCCTTTTATATAGATTAATGAAGCTGAAATTCCATCTATTTTTGGTTCTGCGCTGTATTCTATCTCAAAATCTTTTGTTAAACTTAAAAAGTTACGTATTTTTTTTTCAAAATTTTTTAAATCTTCTTCGTTAAAAGCATTAGATAGTGATAGCATTTGAGTTCTATGCTTAACTTTTTTAAAGTTTTTTGATGGTTTAAAACCAACAGATTTTGATGGCGAATTTTCAGATTTTAAAAATTTGTGTTTACTTTCTAGTTCGATTATTTGTTTTTTTAATGAATCAAATTCACTATCGGTTATTTTTGGATCGCTCTTATCATAATAATATTTGTTATATTCCTGAAAAAGTTTAATTTTTTTTAAATATTCTTTCTCAATTTTTGAAATTTTCATTTATTAAAAAAAAGATTTAATTCTATCTCTCAGTCTTTTTTTTTCCTTTTTTGAAGTTTTTCTATTAATTGTATAATTTTTATTAAAAACTCGATAAGATTCTTTATACCATTGACTAGATAAATAATTGTAACCTAGCGTATTAGCATACTTCTTTGCCTCAGAAATAAGTCCAATTCTATAATGAACTTCAACTAATCTATGAAGCGCCTCTTCAATGTATACAGTTGTATCATACTGATCAACAATAACTTTTAATCTGTTAATTGCTGGTATCCATTTTTCTTTTTTAATATAGTGCCTTGCGATGTACATTTCTTTTGCTGCTAATAAATCATTTATTAAACCAAGTTTATATTTTGCATCTAGCGCAAAATCAGTAAGAGGAAATTTTTCTATTACCAAAATAAAACTTTTTTTTGCCAGTAATAGAGGTTTTAAATCTTTTTTTTCATCAACAATACTTTCATAATGACAAATTGCGAGAAGATAATAAGCATAATCTAAATTAGGATTTTTTGGATATTTTTTTATAAATCTATCAAGTTCTTCGGCTGCACTGCTATAATATGCTTGTGTATAAAAAGCATATGCGGCCATTAAAATAGCTTTAGAAGCCCACTCTGATTGTGGATACAATAATTCTGCTTCATTAAATTTTTTTGCTGCGTAATAAACATCCCCGCTTTCTAAAGCTTTGACTCCTGCCTGATATGCGGCAATCATTTGAAGATCTAAATCATCCTCTTGTATTACCGACACAACCTTTTCTTGATTTCCTGAACATGAGGATAAAAACAATATAAATACAAAAAAAAAATTCTTTAAATTGCTCATTAAAAAAATTTTAACAGATTTTTATAAAAAATCTAAACTTTTAAGCTATTGATTTTAGATATCTTTTGTTGATTAACGAGTGAGGAATTTTGCTTTCTTTAACCTCTATAATTGAAAAGTTTGAATTATTCTCAAAAACTTTCCTTAATAATTGATTTGTAAGTTTGTGGCCACCTTGTGAACATATTAGTTTTCCAATAATTTTATAGCCTGACAAATATAAGTCTCCTATACAATCAAGAATTTTATGATTCACAAATTCCAGTTTATTTCTAAGGCCATTTTTGTTTAAAACTTTTTCATTTTGGACAACAATAGCATTTTCTAGCGAGCCTCCTTTTGCTAAATTTATTTGTTTTAATTTATCTATATCTTCATACAAACAAAAGGTTCTTGAATTAAATACATTGGTAAGGTCATCTTCATAAACTTTTACCAAATTTCTTTGATTTCCAATTAAAGGGTTTTCGTATTTAATTTCAAAATCTATATCTAGGCTTAGTTTGCTCGGTTCTAAAGAAATAGTTTTTTTTCCATCTTCAAAACTTATTTTTTTTTCAATCTTAACAACTTTTATTGGTGAATTGCTAATTTCAATTCCTGCACGACTTATTTCATCAACAAAAGCTTTGGCTGATCCATCTAAGATAGGTAGTTCATCACTATTTATTTCTACCAAAACATTGTCTATTCCCATTCCAAAAAATGCACCCATTAGATGCTCAATTGTTGAAATTTTTACACCATAATCATTTGAAATTGTTGTACAGAATGCTGCACTGCTAACATTAAAAATTCCAGGAATTACTATATTGTTATTTTTTAAATCAGTTCTTTTAAAAACTACTCCTGTATTTGGCTGAGAGGGTTTAATTTCCATGTGCACCATTTTTCCAGAATGTAGTGCAACCCCATCAAAGATAATTGGTTTTTTAATTGTTTTTTGATTCAAAGCTGACATTTTAGTAAGCTTATAAAAGTTTAAGAAAAAAATTAAAAAACAACAAATGTTACAAGAAAATACAACTTTTTATTTAAAAAAATGAAAAAGTTTCTCAAAAAAACCACTTTTTTCAATTTTTTTTGGAACTATTGCAACTTCCTGTTTATTAAGACCTTTATTTAAATTGTATCCAATCTGACAGATATTATTTTGAGTTTTGTCATCCTTGACAGATTCGGCGTACTTTGAACAGATTATTTTATCAACATAAATTTGAAAATTAGTAAAAAAAGTTTCAATTTTTTTAATTAAATTTTTAGAAAAGCAAATAAATTGGATGTCTATAGAAATTTTATTACAATTAATGTCCATAGGAACAAAATTATAATCTAAATCATTAACAATATATTTGTTTACAATTATGTGGACAATATCTTTGTTTGGATATGCCTTAAGAATTTGAAGTTTTGCATCTTGAATAAGATATTTAATATCCTTTTGTTGAATTTTTTTGTTATCAAGTTTTTTCATTAAAGAAATATAAATAGATATTGTTTCATCAGTTTCTATCATAAAAAAAATATTGGCTATAAATGAATTAATATTTTTTTCTATTTTTTTTATATTTTTTTCTATAGGTTTTCTTAATATTTCAAAATTAGTATATTCATTTAAAGAATTAATATTTATATTTTCCTCGTTAAAAAAAATTAAACTATGATCTGATTTTTTAAAGACACCAGTGCTTAATTTTTTTCGATTTAGACTAAAATAAACATCAGTTTCTTTTTCACTCATTTGTTGTAATTATTTTGTTATTAAATCTTAGATCAATTATTTTTGCATTTTTAAATTTTTCATTTTTATTAATCTTGTTAATTGAATTAAGTTTAAATCTTAGATTTTCTATTGGCAACTTAAACAGTTGATCATTCTTAGTTTTTATATCCCATCTGCCTGATGGGAAAAAATAAATTTCTTCAATTTGATTAAAGTTAAATTTTGATTTCTTAATTACTTTTACGAATTCGATAAAATTATCAATTTTAATCTTTCCAAAAACGTATGGTAAATTTTTATTTGTGTCATTATAATTAATGAATTTTCCATTTGATCCTATAAAAAATAAACTATCATTAATATTTGTTATCCCTAAAAATTCTGTTCTTTCAATTTTAACTTCTATTGTGTCTGGATAAATTTTTTTTACTTCAAATGAGTTAATCAAATTATTTTTTTTTAACATTGTTAATAAAAATTCTTTTTTCATAAAAAAAATATTTCCTAGTAATATTTTTTTTATTTCTTTTGAAATAAGTAAATTATTTTTTTCTGAAAGGCCCGAAACTTTTACTTGATTAACATCAAATTTAAAAAGGTTTGATTTGACTAATTTTTGATTGTTAAATGTGCTTAATAAAAAAAAAATAAATAAATATATGTACACCTTATTTTTTTTATCTATTTCTTGATGCATCTTTTAAAATCCATTCAATTAAATTAGCAAAATTTATTCCTCTATAATTTGCAATTTCAGGAACTAAAGAAAGTTTGGTCATGCCTGGCTGAGTGTTTATCTCCAATAAATAAAACTTATTTTTATAAAATTTAAAATCAGATCTTGTTACCCCTTTGCACCCAATTAATTTATGTACTTTGAGTGCTGTGTTCATTACTTCCTTTATTTTTTTTTTTTCTAAATCAACTGGAATTAAATGTTTTGTATTTGCTTTAATGCTATACTTGGCTTTATAGTCATAAAACTTCCTTTTGGGTTTTAATTCAATGGCTCCTAATTTTATTTTTCCCATTATTGCTACCTGAATTTCTCTACCGGGAATAAACTCTTCAATTAAAATTTCATCATACGCAGATAATTTTCTTAGATTTTTAATTAAATTTTTTTTTGTACAAATATAAACATTTACACTTGACCCTTCGTTAATTGGTTTAATTACAGCTGGAAATTTCAACTTTTTTTCAATTAATGAAATTATATTTTTATTCTTTTTATTAAAATTATATTTTATATATTTTGGTGTAAGAATTTTGTTTTTTAAAAAGATTTTTTTTGATATTTCTTTGTCCATAGCTATAGATGACGCAAGGACACCAGAATGAGTATAGTTAACTTTTTGTGACTCTAAAATAGTCTGAATGTATCCATCTTCACCAAACTGACCATGAAGAGCATTAAATATTATGTCCGGCTTTAAGGATTTTATTTTTTTTAAAAAATTATCATCCGGTTCTGCGATAATTGTTTTATATTTTTTGTTTTTTTTAAGTTCTTTATAAACACTTTTGGCAGTTTCTAAACTTATAAGTCTTTCTCTGGAGATGCCTCCACCTAAAATTATGATCTTTTTTTTCATTCTACTATCTCAATCTCTGTTTCTATATCAATTCCAGTTTTAGATTTTACATTTTGCTTAACAAAATCTATTAAATTTTTCATATCTTTGAAGGTTGCATTGTTTTTGTTAACAAAAAAATTACTGTGTTTTTCCGAAATCTCAGCATCACCAAATTTAGTATCTAATGGAACTGATTTCCTAATCAATTCCCAAACTCTTTCTTTGGTTTGATTTGTAGGGTTTTTAAAAGTGCTACCTCCAGTTTTAATTTTGGTTGGTTGTGTTTGATCTTTTTGGTCTTTTAAAGAATTTATAGTATTTTGAACTATCTGTTTGTCTTCTAATTTTCCCCTAAATGATGCACTTAAAAAAATTAAATCTCTGTCTAGGTCATTACCTCTATATATAAATTTTATTCTAGATGATGGTATCGTTAAAATTTTACCATTTTTATCTACCGCTTGTATGGATAACAAAATATCTTTAAATTCTCTATTAAAACATCCTGAATTCATTTTTAAGCCTCCTCCAATTGTTCCAGGTATACATGACAAGAATTCAAATCCTCCAATATTATTTTCACATGCAAATTCAGACAATTTTTTATCAACTGTTGCGCTTCCTGCTACCAATGTTGTTTCGGACAATAAAGATATATTAGAGAAATTTTTTCCTAATTTAATTATAACACCTTGAAATATCTCATCTTTAATAAGAACATTGGATCCAGCTCCCAATAAAAATATTTTTTCTTTGGATCCAAATTTTTTTAAAAAAGAAATTAATTCATTTAAACTTTCAGGTTTGAAATATGCCTTAGTAATGCCACCAATATTAAACCAGTTTGTTTTTTTTAAATCATAATCGAAAATAATTTTTCCTTTTATATCTTTTGAGAAACTTTTTAATTCATTAATTTTACTCATAATAATTTTGGCAACTCTTTCATCCAATTAGAAATTGAACCAGCTCCCATTCCGATAACAACTTTATTTCCATAAATATATTTTTTAACAAATTTACTTAATTGGTACTGATCTTTAATCAAATAAACTTTTACTTTTGATCTTTCGGCGATTTCTTTGGCAAAATTTAAATAGTTAAAACCTAATTTTATTTTTTCTCCCGCCTTAAATATTGGACACAAAATAACTCCTTCGGCTTTATTAAAAGATAAACTGAATTCTTTTCTTAAATCTTTTAGTCTTGATATTCTGTGAGGTTGAAATACACAATATATTTCTTCTTTTTGATATACTTTATCAACGCCATCGATAAGCTCTTTTATTTCAGTTGGATGGTGTGCATAATCATCAAAAAAATTAACCCCTCTGTATGAAAATATTTTGTTAAATCGTCTTTGTACACCTTCAAATTTATTAAGAGATTCTTTTATAATTTTATTCGATATTCCTATTGTAAATCCAACAGCTGCGGCTGCAGTAGCATTTCTTATATTGTGTAAACCAAGAAGAGGAATGCTTATATTTTTCAAAATTGTTTTGCATTTAGCTGGCAAAGATATATTTATATCAAATTTTGACAACTGCTTATATTGTCGAACATTTATAATTTCAAAGTTAGAATTTTTATTTATTCCATAGGTGTAAAAATTTTTTGTCTTAATCTTTCTAATTATTTCATTATTAATTTTATCATCAAGACAAATAAACGATTTACCAAATGATGGAACTTTATTAATAAATTCTAAAAAATGATTTTTTAATATATCCATAGTTTTATAATAATCCATATGTTCTCTATCTACGTTTGTAATAATAGAGTAAGTAGGAGGAACTTTTATAAAACTTCCATCTGACTCATCTGATTCTAAAACACACCATTTACTTTTTCCTAATCTTGCCGAGTTCTGTATGGAGTTTATTATGCCGCCATTTATTATTGTTGGGTCTAATTTTGCTTTAGCAAAAATTCCGGAAATAAGTGAAGTTGTAGTTGTTTTTCCATGTGAACCAGCCACCACAACATTTTGTTTTAAAGAAACTATATGAGCTAACATGTCTCCTCTTTTGTAAATAGGTAGGTTCTTAATTTTAGCCTTTTTAACTTCTGAATTATTTTTTTTGATCGCTGATGAAATAACTAAAATTGTAGCTTTATCAATATTTTTTTTGTTATGACCAATATAAATTTTAATTTTATTTTTTTTTAATCTTTCTATATTTTTATTTATTAAAATATCACTTCCTTGAATTTTAAAGCCCATATTTTGCATGATTAATGCTAGACCACTCATGCCAATGCCACCAATTCCTACAAAGTGTATGTTTTCATTTTTTGCTAGTTCAATTTTCATTTATTATTTTTATAATTTTTTCGTTTATATTATTCCAGCTACTTTGGTAACTAAAATTTTTCATATTCTTTTTTTTCTCCAAATAATCATCTTTATTTTCAATAATTTGAATCAATTTTTTTGAAAGTACATCGCTGTTAATATCATTTTGGTTGAGTATCCAACAACAATTTTTATTTTTATAAAAAAGTGCATTTTCATATTGATGATTATCTTTTGCAAAAGGATAAGGCACGGTTAAATATGGGACATTTAAAAAAGTCAACTCAGCAAGGGTAGAGGCGCCTGCTCTAGTAATGCATAAATTGGAATCTGATATAAATTCTGAAACATTTTCCTTAAAATTAAATAATTTACAATTAATATTTTCTGAATTATAAAAACTTTTTAAAACTTTAATATTTTCGTTATTGCTTTGTTGGTATATTGTTAATTTATATTTTTTTGAGAGATTCAAAGCAACAGTTTTAACTTCTTGATCAAAAAATTCTGCTCCCTGACTCCCACCTATAATTAATAATTTTACTTCATCTATAATATTTTTATCATTAGATTTAATTGAATAAAATTTTTTTCTAAGCAATGGGTTTATTACTGTTATTTTATCTAAATATTTTTTAGGAAAATTTTTTATGTTATTTGAGTAACAAAATATTTTTTCACACAATTTTATAAAAAAAATATTTGCTCTGCCGATAACCATATTCGGTTCAAATAAGTATATCTTTAAATTTAAAATCTTAGCAGAAATACATAATGGTAGAGACATATAACCACCGGTGGATATCAAAGCATCAATATTGTTTTTTCTTATAAAAAAGAAAGATTTTATAGTTAAAAAAATAATTAAAAAAAAATTAAAAGGTAATAGAAAAAGATTATTTTTTAAATTTGGTGTATTTATAATTTTTATCTTATCTTTTTCTAAGTTCAAAAATTTCATGCCCCTTTCATCAGAAGACAAAAAAACATCAAAATCATTTTTTAAATGTTCAAAAAATATGCTAGCAGGAATAACATGTCCTCCTGTTCCACCGGTACTAATCAAAATTTTTTTTTTCATTAATAAACAATTCTTCTTTTTGTAAGATTTAAAATTATTCCCGATAAAATTGCTGTTCCAACAATTGAAGAACCACCATAACTTAGAAAAGGCAAAGTCATTCCTGTCGTAGGAAATAGTCTAATATTAACACCTAAGTGAATTAATGCCTGAAACAGTATAATTGATGCAGAGCCAACAAGAATTAATTTTACTTTATTATTTTTTTCAAAGTAAAGTCTTTTAAATATTTGATATATAAAAAATAAAAAAACAATCATTAACAAAATTATAACTATTACTCCAAATTCTTCGGAGATGACTGACACAATGTAATCTGTGTGTGCTTCTGGAACTCTATTTTTTAAAACACCTTCTCCAATTCCTTTTCCAAAAAAACCTCCATTTATTATTGCTTCAGATGCTTTTTCCGACTGATAGTTATTTCCCGAAGATGGATCAAAAAAAGATTTAAACCTGACCAAAATATAAGAAAATTTAGGCACAAAAAAAATTAAATAAAGTAATAATAAAAGCATTAATCCAAAAAAAAGAAAAAAAATAATTAAATTAATTCCAGATATAAAAATTAAGCTTAACCAGGTTAAAAGTACTAAAAAAGTTTGTCCTACATCTGGTTGGGTTATTAAAAGAAATATAATTGGTGTAATTAAAATAAAACTCAAAAAATATTTATAATAAACGTTACTGTTTTTTTCTGAACTTAAAATTGAAGCAACCATTATAATTATAAATGGTTTTAAAACTTCAATTGGTTGAAATCTTGGCAAAAATAAAAAATCAACCCAACGTTTAGACCCTTTAACTTCAACCCCAATTATTGGCACTAAAGCTAAAAAAATAAAGCAAATAAGAAATAATACAGTTGATACTCTATACAAATTCTTTTGATTTAATGCGGAAAAAAAAATTATAAAAAAAATTCCAATAAACGTATAAAATAAATGTCTTAAGAAAAAATAATAGTTATTAGTATTTAATTTGTCTGAAGCAATAAGCGACGTAGAAACTAACGAAAAAAATAAACCCAATGAAAACAATATTATTATTAAAAAAAAAATAGATTTGTCTATATTTTTCCACCATTCATAATAAAATTTATTAATTAAACCAATTTGATACATAAATTATTTTTTTAAATTAAAATTTTTTAAAAGTTCATTAAATTTCTTTCCTCTTTCTTCAAAATTTTTGTAAGTGTCAAACGATGCTGCAGAAGGACTAAAAAGAATAGTGCTGTGTAAGTTAATTTTTTTAGATTTAATCTCAAAAATAATTTCTTTTAGAGCAAGTTGCAGATTCTTAAAATGTTCATATCGTAATTTATTTTTCAATTTTTTTACAAAATAATTCTTATTTTTTCCATATATAAAAGCTTTAAAATTTAAACACTGTTTCTTTGTCATAAAAAATTTATCTCCTAATTTAGGAGTTCCACCTACTAACCAATATACTTTGCCTAAAGATTTAAGAATATTTATACTTGATGAAAAACTCGTTGCTTTCGAGTCGTTTATAACGGTCAGTTTTTTACTATTATAAATAATTTGCTGTCTAAAATTCAAACCTTTAAATCTATTTATTGTTTTAATTAAATATTTTTTTTTTAGCTTTAACTTGTTTGCAATTGAAAATATAAATCTTAAATTTTCTTTATTTCCATTTGTGTAAAAATAGGGATTTTTAATTTTGTAAATTTCCTTTAGATATGATTTTTTACAAACGTTAATTATTTTTGAATTTAATTTATTTTTATTTAAAAATTTTTTAAGATATTTATTTTTAATATCAAAAAATGCATAATCTTTATCTGTTTGATTTTTTACTAACTTAAATTTTGCTCTAACATAATTGCTTAAATTGCCATGACGTTCTAGGTGATCTGGTGAAATATTTAAAATAGCTGCATAATTAGCTTTAAAATATTTGCTATATTCAATTTGATAAGATGAAACTTCTATAACAAAAATAGTTTTTTTTGAAATTTTTTTTTCACTTAGAATTGCATTTCCGATATTACCCACAAGTCTAACATCTTTTTTTTGATCTTTTAATACATTAAACAAAATTTTTGCTGTAGTTGATTTCCCATTTGTTCCAGTGATTGATATATTTATATTGTTATAATAGTAACTATAAAAAACATCAAAATCTGTAATAATCTTCTTTGAATTTTTTTTAATATAATTTTTAAGAAGACATTTTTTAATATTTATACCAGGACTTATTAAAATATAATCAAAATGACTTCTAAAAATATTTTTTTTATTAATTGAAGTTTTTTTATTATCATCAAAAAGCAAAACTTCGTTATTTTTTTTTAAAAATATATAACTAGATACGCCTGTTTTCCCCAAACCATAAATTAAAATTTTTTTTTTAAAAAAAATTTTTTTTTTTTCTATCATTATCTGAATTTTAAAGTGGCCAAACCTATCATTGCTAATATAATTGATATTATCCAAAACCTAATAACTACAGTCGACTCTGGCCAGCCTTTTTTTTCAAAATGATGGTGTATAGGTGCCATTTTAAATACTCTTTTTCCAGTAAGTTTGTATGACCCGACTTGAATAATTACCGAAATGGCTTCTAATACAAAAACGCCTCCAGTAATAGCTAAAACTATTTCGTGTTTTGTGATAATGCCTACCGCTCCAAGAGAGCCTCCTAAAGCGAGTGAGCCTGTGTCTCCCATAAAAATTTTTGCAGGTGGAGCGTTAAACCATAAAAATCCTATGCAAGCGCCAATTATAGAACCACAGAAAACTGAAACTTCTCCAATTCCTTCGATATATGGTATTTGAAGATATTCAGAAAAAACTACATTTCCAGTAACATAACTAATAAATGCAAAACAGCTAGCAACCAATATAACCGGAACTGTAGCAAGCCCATCAAGACCATCCGTTAAATTTACCGCATTTGATGAACCAACTATTATAAAAACTGAAAAAGGAATAAAAAACCACCCTAAGTTAATTATTAAGTGTTTAAAAAAAGGAAAATATAAATACTCAAGCTCAGAATGATCTGAAAAATAAGTTAAAAAGATTATACCTATAATAGCAATCAGAATTTGTGCGATAAATTTAAATTTAAACGAAACTCCTGAAGAATTTTTATATTTTATTTTTCTGTAATCATCGTAAGCTCCTAATAAACCATAACCACCTACTATAAAAATTAAAAACCAAACAAAATAGCTAGATAAATCTCCCCAAAGTAAAATACCGGAAAAAAGGCCTAATAAAATTAAAACTCCCCCCATAGTTGGAGTACCAATTTTTTTAATAATATGATCACTTGGACCATCTTCTCTTATAGGATCTAAAATTTGTCTTGCTGAAAAAAAATTTATAAAAGGCGTGCCAATTAAAAAAACTACAAACATAGATGTAAAAACAGCTAGACCTGTTCTTACAGTCAAATACTTGAATACATTAAGAAATGAAAATGTATCTACAAGATTAATTAATAAATTATAAAGCATTTTTAATTTTTTTTAGTTGGCTTGTAAATTTGTTAAGTCCTGTTGAATTGGATCCTTTGATCATTAGATAATCATTATTATTTAATTTGTTTATAATCAAATCATTTATTTGCGAACTTTCTTTTAAAATTAAACCTTTTTTAGCTGGGCTAATATCTCTATAGGTTTCTTTTATATGATTACCAAATATATTAACTTTATCTATTGTAGTTGAATTAATAACTGGTGTTATTTGTCGATGTAAAGTTTTTGAATGCTTA
>CACIPW010000020.1 GCA_902588635.1 uncultured Pelagibacteraceae bacterium
AGTAAATAGAATTGAAAAAGAAGAAAAAGACTTAACAAAATATAAACCTTTAATAAAACTCTACGATCAAGCAGATATAATAAATGATATTATTTAATTTTTTGGGTTAGATGTTCCAGCAGACACAATAAACTTGGATGCCTCTTCAAATGTCATATCTAAAAATATAAGATCTTTTTTTGGAAACATAATTAAAAATCCACTAGTTGGGTTTGGAGTGGTTGGAATAAAAACGTTTATCAATTCTTCATTTGTTTTAGTGGACATTTCAGTTTTATTTTCCTTAGTAGCAAATCCTACGGCCCAAGAACCTTTTTTTGGATACTCGACTAACACAACAGATTTTCTGTTATTATTTTTTTTTGTAAAAGTCTCAGTCATTTGACCAATTGCAGAATAAATTGTTCTTAAAATTGGTATTTTTTTAAAGAGATCATCAACAAATTGTAAAAATTTCTTGCCCAAGAAAGATAGTGATAAACCTCCAACAATCGTAATTATAATTATAGTCAATAATATTTCTAATCCTGGTATTGAAAAATGCAAATAAGTATTTGGGTTAATTTTTTCTGGAATTATTTTTGAAGAAATGCTGATAAAAAATTTAGTAAGATACAAAGTAAAACCAATAGGTATCAACACAACAATTCCAGTAAAAAAATAATTACGAATTCTTAATACAATGGATTTTCTTTTTTTTTTAATTGCCATACTTTGTTGAGATTTATTATTAATTATATAATATATTAAAAAAATGGATAGAAGAAAATTTTTAACTTATATGGGTTGCGGCTGCTGTAATCTAATGTTTGCATCGTGTGCTACTACACCAATAACTGATCGTAAACAATTAAAACTGATTCCTGAGGCTAAATTAAATGCTCAAGCTGCTCAAATATATGAAAAAATTAAAGAAAAAGAAAAACTAATTGATGGAACAATTGAATTAAATCAAATTAAAAATATTGGTAAAAAAATGGAGGATTCGATCAGTAAATATTTTTATCATACAAATCAAAATGACCCCACAGCATATTTTGATTGGGAATATATTTTAATTGATAACAAAAAAATTAAAAATGCTTGGTGCATGCCTGGAGGCAAAATTGCTGTTTACACAGGAATGTTAGAAGTTACTAAAAACGAAAATGGTTTAGCTGCTGTTATGGGTCATGAAATTGCACATGCTGTAGCAAAACATTCCGTTGAGAGAGCCAGTAGAAATGTTGTCATTAACGTTGCAACACAAATTACAGATGTTTTATCAGGTGGAAAACTTTCCACAGTTAATAGGACAACTGGCATGAATACAGTCGGGCTACTTACACAGATTGGAATATTTAATCCTTTTAACAGGAAACAAGAAAGTGAAGCTGATTATTTAGGTTTAATTTTTTCTTCTTTATCAGGTTACGATATAAGAGAAACACCTCTTTTATGGGAAAGAATGAAAGAAGCGCAGAAAGGTAAAAAAGTTCCTGAGTTTATGAGCACACATCCATCTCCAGATAACAGAATTAAAAAAATTAATGATTGGATTTACCAAATAATGATCGATTATCCACCAAATGCTTAAATTTATTGCTTGCGTCATGAAAATTATAATTAATTTTATTCGTTAATGGTGAGCCGTGCTGGATTCGAACCAGCGACCCATTCCTTAAAAGGGAATTGCTCTACCAACTGAGCTAACGGCCCATCAACAAAAAAACTTATAGACTTTTTTTTAAAATAATCAACGTGTATAAATATTACAACTTCCCAATATATTTATCGTGAAAATCATTAAAAGTGCCATTTTTAATATGTTCTCTTATTGATTTCATTAATTCTTGATAAAAATTAATATTGTGTAAAGTTAATAGCATTGATGCCAAAATTTCATTTGTATTAAATAAATGATTTAAATAATTTTTTGAATACTTATTTAAGTTAAAATTTTTACATGTAGAATCTAATGGTTGATTGTCTTTTTTATATTTAGAGTTTCTTATATTAACTCTACCATTCCATGTAAAAGCTAATCCAGTTCTGCCTGATCTTGTCGGTAAAACACAATCAAACATATCAATTCCTCTTTTTACCGCTCCTAAAATATCTGATGGAGTTCCAACTCCCATCAAATATCTAGGTTTATCATTGGGCATATAATCTTTTAAACTATCTAAGATTTTAAACATTTCATTCTGTGTTTCACCAACGGCTAATCCGCCAATTGCATAACCATCAAAATTTATTTTTACAAGTTCATCTAGTGACTTTTTTCTTAAATCATCAAAAAGACCACCTTGAACAATTCCAAACAAAGCTTTGTGAGGAATTGTACCAAATTCTTTTTTAGATCTTAAGGCCCAATACAATGATAATTCCATTGATTTGCTAATTATTTTATAATCTTTGGATTTTTTTGGACATTCATCCATAACCATTAATATGTCTGAATTTAAAGCTTTTTGTATTTTTATACTTTCTTCAGGACTTAAAATGTATTTTTTTCCATCAATGTGAGAATTGAATATTGCACCTTTTTCTTTATCAACTTTGTTAAGTTTAGATAAAGACATAACTTGGAACCCCCCAGAGTCAGTTAAAATTGGTAAAGAACAATTCATAAATGAATGTAACCCTCCTGCAGATTTTACTCTATTAACTCCAGGCCTTAACATTAAATGATATGTGTTAGACAATATAATTTCTGATCCTGTTTTCTCTATATCATTAATAAATGCTGCCTTGACAGTAGCTTGTGTTCCTACAGGCATAAATGCAGGAGTTTTTATGTTTCCTCTGTGAGTTTTTATTATTCCGCACCTAGAATAATTATCAGTTTTAATAACATTAAAAGAAAATTTTTTTAATGCCATTAAAAAAATTACAATGATTTAAAACTTACAATTTTATCAGGATTCTCTACAGAACCATTTTTATTTTCGTCGCCCTTTTTAATTTTGTCAACAAACTCCATTCCTTCCAAAACTTTACCAAATACAGTATACTGACGATCTAAAAAAGGTGCAGCTTTAAAACAAATGAAAAATTGACTGTTTGCGCTGTTGGGGTCTTGTGATCTTGCCATAGATAATGTTCCTCTGTCATGAGGAAGGTTGCTAAATTCTTGTTTAAGATTAGGTAAATTAGATCCACCCATACCTGCTCTATTTAAATCGAAATCAGCATTTGATGAATTACCATACTGAACATCGCCAGTTTGAGCCATAAATCCATCGATAACTCTATGAAAAACAACTCCATTGTATTTTCCTTCATTCGCTAAACTTTTTATTCTTTCTACGTGATTAGGCGCAACATCAGGGAATAATTTTATTTTTACATCTCCATCTTTTAATTTTAATATCATAGTATTTTCCTCTCCTATTAGGTTGGTTGTTGATAGTATAAGTAAAATTAATACTCTTAATAAAAACTTATTCATACTTTAGCTTTAAAGCTTTTATGGTACTTTTTGTCGTAAATTGATCAATATCACCACCCAAAGATATTATTTCTTTGACGAAGTTTGATGAAATAATTTGATTTTCAACATTAGACATTAAAAATATTGTTTCAACCGAATTGTTTAATTTTCTGTTCATCCCAGCTAATTGGAACTCATATTCAAAGTCTGAAACTGCTCTTAAACCTCTTAAAATAATGCTAGAATTATATTTTTTACATAAACTTGTAGTTAGTGATCTAAAAGAAATAATTTTAATTTTTTTTTTGTTAAGTTTTAAATCTGTATATAAAGCCTTTTTTACAATGTTAATTCTCTCTTCTGAATCAAAAAGATAATTTTTATTATTTATATCGGATATAGCAACAACAACTGTATCAACAATTTTTAAAGCTTTTTTAATAACGTCTATATGTCCATAAGTTATAGGATCGAATGTACCAGGGTAAATTGCACTTTTTTTCATCACAGGAGATTATCATCAATTTTAGTAGCGGAAACAACTTTTTCATCTCCAGATAATTTTATAATTCTAACACCTTGTGTATTTCTACCGGCGATTCTAATTTCTTTGACGGCTACTCTTATAACTCTACCTTTGTTAGTTGATATTAATATTTCATCACCTTCATTGACAGGAAAAGATGAAGCTACATTTCCATTTCTTTCAGAATTTATTATGCCTATAATTCCTTTGCCTCCTCTATTGGTTACCCTATAATCGTAATGCGAAGTTCTCTTACCAAAGCCGTTTTTTGTAATTGAGAGTATGAATTTTTTTTTAGCTGCAACTTCTAATTTTTCAGTTTTACTTAATTTGCCATTTTTCTTACTATTATCTTGATCAATTATAGACAAAGAAACTATAGTATCGCTACTGCCTAGGCTAATACCTTTAATTCCCTTAGAAGATCTTCCTTTGAAAACACGTAATTTTTTTGAGTCAAATCTTATACATTTACCATTATGTGTGCCTAAAATAATATCTTGATCATCCCTACATATCTTCACACCAATAATTTTATCATTCGTATCAAGTTTCATTGCAATTTTTCCTGATGTGTTTATTGAAGAAAAATCTTCCAAATTATTTTTTCTTACTTTTCCTTGAGATGTAGCAAAAACTATACAAAGATTTTTCCAATCAGACTCATTATCAGGAAAAGGCATGATAGAACTAATTGATTGGTGGTTTTTCAGTGGTAAAATATTGAATAACGATTTTCCTTTGGATGATGTGGATCCTTCAGGTATTTTCCATGCTTTTATCTTATATACTAAGCCTTCAGTTGAAAAAAATAGTACAGGTGTATGTGTATTAACCGATAGTGTCTGAACAACGGAATCTTCGTCTCTTGTTTTAATTCCAGATTTTCCTTTGCCGCCTCTTTTTTGTTGTTTCACACTGCTTAAAGCACCTCTTTTAATGTATCCTTGTAGTGTAACAGTTATTATAACCGCTTCATTTTGAATAGTTTCTTCAATATCATAGTTTAATACAGCATCAATTATTTGAGTTCTTCTAGGTACTGAAAATTTTTCCTTAATATCATTTAATTCTTTACTAATAACTTTTAAAAGTTCTTTTTTTGAATTTATTATTTTTTTATATTGTAAAATTAATTCAGAAAGTTTTTTAATTTCAAGTTCAATCTCATTAATACCAAGCGCTGTTAATTTTTGTAATCTTAGTTCTAAAATTGACATAACTTGATTTTCTGTAAGAGAATAAATATTTTTTGATTTTTTTTCTTGTGTTAAATTTATTAATTTGAGAGTTTTGCTAATTTTCCATTTAGTCTTAATTAATTTTTCTTTAGCTTCATCTGGATTTTTAGAATTTCTAATTATTTTTATTACTTTATCTATATTTTCAACACTAACTGATAAACCAATTAAAATATGAGCTCTGTCTTCAGCTCTTCTTAAATCAAATTTAGTTTTTCTAATTACTACATCTTCTCTAAATTTTAAAAAATTTTCTAGAAATTCTTTTAAGTTGCATGTTTTGGGTTTATTATCAACTATTGCTAATGTATTAAATCCAAATGAACTTTCTATAGATGTATATTTAAACAATTGTCTTTTTACAGTTTCTGGTTCTACATTTGATCTTAAATCAATGGCAACTCTAATACCTTCTCTATTTGATTCATCGCGTATATCCCTTATACCTTCAATTTTTTTATCCCTTACAAGTTCAGCTATACGTTCATTAAGTACTGACTTGTTTACTTGGTATGGTATAGAAGAAATAACAAGGCGCTCTCTTCCATTTTTTATTTGTTCAATTTTAATATCGCCTCTTATTTTAAAAGATCCTCTTCCAGTTTTGTAACCTTCCTTAATTATATTTTTTCCAATAATAATTCCTCCTGTAGGAAAATCTGGTCCAGGTATATGTTTCATCAATTCACTTAACTTTACATCTTTGTTGTTGATCAAAGCTAACGTTCCATTAATAACTTCACCTAAATTGTGTGGCGGTATACTTGTTGCCATACCGACTGCTATACCACCTGCTCCATTTACTAGAAGATTAGGAAACTGCGCAGGTAAAACAGAAGGTTCTTTTTCTGTTTCATCATAGTTACTTTTGAATTCTATTGTATGTTTATCAATGTCATCTATTAAAAACTGAGAAACTTTAGAAAGTCTAGTTTCAGTATATCTCATTGCAGCGGCAGGATCACCATCAACAGATCCAAAGTTACCTTGTCCATCAATTAAAGGTAAGCTCATTGAAAAATCTTGAACCATTCTTACCAAAGCATCATAAACAGATTGATCTCCATGAGGATGGTATTTACCAATTACATCACCTACAATTCTAGCAGATTTTCTAAATTGTTTAGACCAGTCATAACCACCTTTATGCATTGCATACAAAATTCTTCTGTGAACAGGTTTTAATCCATCTCTAACATCTGGAAGAGCCCTACTAATAATTACACTCATTGCATAAGACAAATACGACGAACTCATTTCGTCATGCATGGATATAAGTTTAATTTTCTTATCTTTAATTATTTCGTTTTTTTCCATAAAAACTAAAAAGGAATATCGTCATCTAGATCGTTAGATGTTTGAGGTATGTCTTCAGCAGGCTTTGAGATGCTTTGTGTTTTGTCATTTTGAATAGATGATCCCGAAGCCCCACCACCAAGCATAGTAAGTGATGAGTTGTAACCTTGTATTATTATTTCTGTTGAATACTTATCCTGGCCAGATTGTTCATCTTTCCATTTTCTTGTGGACAATTGTCCTTCTACATAAATTTGAGCACCTTTTTTTAAATATTGTTGAACTACATTTACAAGTCCTTCATTGAATACAACTATACGGTGCCATTCAGTTTTTTCCTTTTTTTCTCCTGTATTTTTGTCTTTCCAGGATTGGCTAGTAGCTAAACTTAAGCGAGCTACACTTTTACCGTTAACCATTTGCTTTACTTCAGGATCTGCGCCTAATCTGCCAATTAATAACACTTTATTTAAACTTCCAGCCATAATATTTTAATATTTTTAAAATTAATGATGTAGAATTATATCATAATTTTAATCTCATTATTAATTTTATTAAATTAATGCAACAAAAAATATGCAAAAAAAGATAGTTATTAAAGGCGCAAAAGAACATAATTTGAAGAACATTTCTTTAGAGTTGCCTAAAGATCAGTTTGTAGTAATAACTGGCCTTTCTGGGTCAGGAAAATCATCATTAGCATTTGACACGATATACGCTGAAGGTCAGAGAAGATATGTTGAAAGTTTATCTGCATACGCAAGACAGTTTTTAGATAAAATGAAGAAGCCCAACGTAGATTTAATTGAAGGATTAAGTCCAGCTATTTCAATTGAACAAAAAAATACATCTAAAAATCCAAGATCAACAGTTGCAACAGTTACAGAAATTTATGATTACATGAGATTATTGTACGCAAGAGTTGGGATTCCATACTCTCCTTTTACAGGTAAACCTATTCAATCACAAACAATATCACAGATAGTTGATAAAATTAAAAATCTTCCAAAAAAATCTACAATATATCTGTACTCACCAGTTGTGAGAGGTCGTAAAGGCGAATATAAAAAAGATATATCAGGATATAAAAAAAGAGGATTTAGAAAAATTAAAATTGATAACATTCTATATGAAATAGATAAAATTCCAGAATTAAATAAAAAAATTAAGCATGATATATCGATATTGGTAGACAGAATTGTTTTAAATTCAGATTTAGGAAATCGATTAGCTGAAAGTATTGAAACTTCTATAAATCTTTCTAACGGACTTCTTTTCGTTGAATATGAAAATGAAACATTGCCAAAAAAATTTAGAAAATTAGAAAAAATAATATTTTCAACAAAATTTGCTTGTCCTGAAAGTGGTTTCACTATTGAAGAAATTGAGCCTAGATTATTTTCTTTTAACAGCCCATATGGTGCATGTGAAGAATGCGAAGGTATAGGTATTAAGTTAAATGTAGATCCAAAATTAGTAGTACCAGATGAAAAAAAAAACCATTTCTGATGGTGCTGTTGAACCTTGGTCTAAAACAACAACATTGTATTATGCTCAGACTTTAGCTTCATTAGCTAAACATTATGGTTTCTCATTGGATGAAAAATGGAACAAATTAAGCAAAAAAATTAAAGATATAATATTGTTTGGTAGTGATAATGAAGAGATAAAATTTTCTTATGATGATGGTTATGAAAAATATTCTTATAAAAAAACATTTGAAGGAGTTATAAACAATTTAGAAAGAAGATATCTTGAAACTGATAGTGATTGGAAAAGAGAAGAAATTTCTCAATATCAATCTGACTCTAATTGTGAAAAATGTAATGGTCAAAGATTAAAAGATGAGGCTTTATGCGTAAAAATAGATAGTTTAAATATAAGTCAAGTTGCTCAAAAATCTATTTTGAATGCAACATCTTGGTTTAAAAACCTTGAATCAAAAATAACTCAAACACAATTAAAAATAGCAGAACATATTTTAAAAGAAATTAATGAAAGATTGAACTTTTTATTAAATGTAGGTTTGGATTATTTAACTTTATCAAGAGAATCTGGAACTTTATCTGGCGGTGAGGCACAACGTATTAGATTAGCTTCACAAATAGGTTCTGGTCTAACTGGTGTTTTATACGTTTTAGATGAACCTTCTATTGGGTTACATCAAAAAGATAACATAAAATTAATTAATGCACTTAAAAGATTAAGAGATCTAGGCAATACAGTTATTGTCGTAGAACATGACACTGAAACAATGGAAAACGCTGATCATATAATTGATTTAGGCCCAGAAGCAGGAAGTAAAGGTGGAGAAATAATTGTTCAAGGGGTTTTTGATGACGTTGCTAAAAATCCAAATAGCATTACAGGAAAATATCTATCACATAAACTATTTATACAAATACCGAAAAAAAGAAGGCTGGCTAAAAATGGAAGGTTTTTAGAAATTACTGGAGCTACAGGAAATAATCTTAAAAACATAAATTTAAAAATTCCTCTAGGAAGTTTGACGTGCGTTACAGGAGTTTCGGGAAGTGGAAAATCGACTTTAATACTTCAAACATTGTACAATGCTTTAAACTTAACTCTTAACAATAATAAATCTAGAAAAATACCCAAACCCTTCAAAGGATTTAAAGGTGTTGAGTTAGTTGATAAAGTTATAAATATAGATCAATCTCCGATAGGGAGAACTCCAAGATCAAATCCTGCCACCTACACAGGAGCATTTGGTCCAATAAGAGATTGGTTTACAGGTCTTCCAGAGTCTAAAAGCAGAGGATACAAGCCTGGTAGATTTTCTTTTAATGTTAAAGGTGGAAGATGTGAAGCTTGTGAAGGTGATGGAGTAATAACTTATGAAATGCATTTTTTACCCGATGTATATATACAATGTGATGAATGCAAAGGGACTAGATATAATAGAGAAACGTTAGAAATTAAATTCAAAAACAAAAGTATATCTGATGTTTTGGATATGACTGTCGATGAAGGTTGTGAGTATTTTGAAAATATCACAAATATAAAAACTAAATTGCTAACACTAAAAAAAGTTGGTTTAGGTTATATAAAAATTGGTCAACAGGCAACAACATTGTCTGGTGGTGAAGCGCAAAGAATTAAATTAGCAAAAGAACTGTCTAAAAGATCAACAGGTAGAACAATGTATATTTTAGATGAACCAACTACAGGTCTTCATCAGCACGATATAAAAAAACTTTTAGAAATATTACATACTTTTGTAGCATTGGGTAACACGGTGGTAGTTATTGAGCACAACTTGGATGTAATAAAAACAGCAGATTATATAATTGATATGGGTCCAGATGGAGGCGTTAAGGGAGGGGAAATTATCGCCGAAGGAAAACCTGAAGAAATATGTGAGATAAAGGCTAGTTATACAGGTGTTTTTTTGAAGCCCATGCTAAATAATAAATTTAAAAAAACAGCTTAAAATTCAATAAAGATCATGTATAAATTGAACTATGGGAAATTTTTTATCATCATTACCAAAAACAATGCATGCTTCTTTAGGGTTAGCTGTTTTGCTCTTTTTGGGACTTTTCTTTGGAAATGATGGGTTTGAATTTGATAGGTTTTTTTGGAGTTGGTTGTTTAGATTTATTCATGTAGTTGTAGCGATTATGTGGATTGGGCTACTTTGGTACTTCAATTTTGTTCAAATACCAAACATGCCGAAAATTCCAGATGAACAAAAACCAGCTATAGGAAAAGTCATTGCACCAGCTGCATTATTTTATTTTAGATGGGCAGCTCTGTTAACAATTTTATCAGGCTTAATACTTGCTCATTTAAATGGCTATCTTCACGAAGCAATGACTTTGGGTATTCCTTCAGGCGGTGGAAAAAATACAGCTATAGGAATTGGTATGTGGCTCGGCCTTATAATGGCATTTAATGTGTGGTTTGTAATTTGGCCAAATCAGAAAAGAGCTTTAGGCATGGTTGAGTGTGATGCAGATAAAAAAACAAAATCAGCAAGAACCGCAATGATATTTTCTAGGACTAACACACTTCTTTCGTTGCCGATGTTGCTTTCAATGGTAGCAGCACAAAACCTTTATTAATCTTTATCTTCTTTTAAAATAGTTTTCTGAGAAACTCGAAGAAATACAAGTATAGGATTTGCAATATATATTGAAGAATAGGTACCAAAAAAAACACCTAATATCATAGCTAATGAAAATCCCTTTAATATTTCACCTCCAAAAGAAAAAATTGAAAACAATGCTAATAAAGTTGTTAATGATGTTATTATAGTTCTAGATAAAGTTTCGTTAATTGAAATATTGGTAAGATCAAATATTTTAATATCAGAATATTTTTTAAGATTTTCCCTTACTCTATCAAAAATAACAACAGTATCATTCATTGAATATCCAACTATAGTTAAGACTGCTGCAACAATTGATAAGTTAATTTCTAGACTGAACAATGAAAAAACACCTAATGTAACTATCACATCATGAAATAATGCCGCTATAGCTCCAAGACTAAATTGCCACTCAAAACGTATCCATATATAAATTAACATTGTTGCTAAAGAGAGGCAAATTGCAATTATACCCGATCTCAATAACTCGGAACTTACTTTTGGACCTACATTCTCTACCCTTCTAAATTCAAAAGCATCACCTAATGAAGAACTTAGTTTGGTTTTAATTTCATTTATAAAATTTGGGTTGTTGAAATCTTTTTTTTCAAATTTTATTAAATAATCATTATCTTTTCCAAATTTCTTAACCGAAACATCGCCTAAATTAATTTGATTCAACGAATCTCTAATATTTGTAACTGTCATAGATTTGTCAGTAGCTCTAAGTTCAATTAATGTTCCACCTTTAAAATCTACACCAAAATTTAAACCTTTAAATATAAGTAAAAAAATAGACAACAGTATCAATAAAAAAGAAATAGAATTAAATAATTTATAAAATTTATTAAAAGGTAGTTTTTTAATCATATTATATAAGTCTTTCTTTATGTTTGTTTTTAGTAACATAAATAGAAGTAAGCAATCTTGCTATAAAATATACTGAAAACAATGTTGTAAATATTCCTACTGCCAGTGTTACTGAAAAGCCTTTCACGGGGCCAGATCCCATAAAAAATAAAATGATAGCTGCCAATAAGGTAGTAATGTTAGCGTCTAAAACTGCAGTTTTAGATTTTTCATACCCACTATCAAATGCAATCAATAGATTTTTTTCACCTAATAGTTCCTCTTTAATTCTTTCAAAAATTAAAACATTAGCATCAACTGCCATACCTACAGTAAGAATTATACCTGCTATACCAGGCAAAGTTAGAGTTGCTTCAAATAAAGTTAAAATTCCAACTAATAAGAATAAATTTAGAATTAGAGCAACATTAGCTATCAAACCAAATATTTTGTATTTGATGATCATAAAAAAAATCACTAATAAAAATCCAATTGCTAAAGCAATAATACCAGCGTTTATAGAGTCTTGGCCTAAATCTGGGCCTACACTTCTTTCTTCAATTATGTTTAAAGGCGCTGGTAATGCTCCAGCTCTTAGAAGAAGAGCTAGATCAGTAGCTTCTTGAAATGTAAAACCTCCACTTATTTGCCCTGATCCGCTAACTATAGCGTCTCTTATAACAGGTGCACTAATCACTTTGCCATCCAAAACTATAGCTAATCTTTTTCCAATTCCTGTAGAAGTAGCTTTTCCAAATCTTTTAGCTCCAACTCTATCAAGAGTAAAAGATACTACCGTTTCATTAGTTTGACTATCCATAGAAGGGTTAGCATCTATTAAATTATCTCCACTTAGTATAATTCTTTTACTGACTAAAGCTTCTTCAGAGTCATCTTCGATTTCTAGCATTTCAGAACCAAAAGTTTCCTCTGAGCCTTGTATAATAAATCTAAAAGTTAAATTTGCAGTTTTTCCTAATAAATTTTTAATTCTTGAAGGGTCATCTAAACCTGGAAGTTCAACAACAATTCTATCATTTCCTCTTTTTAATATACTGGGTTCATTTGTTCCTATTTCGTCAACCCTTCTTCTAATAGTTTCTAAAGCTTGATCTTGTGAAGAATTTTTTATTTCAACTAAACCGTATTTAGAAAAGTTTAATTTAAATAAATTTCTTTCTAACAAAAAATCAAATTTATGAGATTTATACCTCGGATAATATTGATTAATAATGTTATCTTCTTTATCTTGAAGAATTTCGCTAACTTGTGAAATTTTATCATCGTCAACTTCAAATGCTAAAAATTCATCTTCAATAATTTTAAAATTTCTAAGATTTATATTTTTTTCTTTAAAGTATTTTTTAAAAGTTGGTATTGAGTTTTGAAGTTTTTGTGTAATCACAGGTGAATTATCAATTTCTAATAGTAGGTATGAACCGCCCTGTAAATCTAAACCTAAGTTGATTTTTTTGCTAAAAATATAATCATCAGATTTTATAAAATTTGACAAAAATATATATACAAAGACTAAAGTAAAAAATGTTATTAGAAAAATTCTAATTTTTGAAAAATACAACACTTGATATTAATGTTATTTTTTTGGTTCAGGAGTATTTAACAAACCTTGAATTCCTGTTGACCTGACAATTTCAACTTTAACATCATCTGATATAGATATCTCAGCCCTATCATTATCCATCACTCTTTCAACTGTAGCAATAATTCCACCTGAGGTGATGACCTTGTCACCTCTTTTTAAACTTTCAACCATTATCTTGTGATCTTTAACTTTTTTTTGTTGTGGTCTAATTAAAAAAAAATAAAAAACTACAAATATAAGAATTAGAGGTATAAATTGACCTATTCCTGAATTTTCCATTTAACTCCTTATTTTTGTTTTTATTTATACCATCTATATTATTAAAACAACTCTATTTCTTTGTTATTTTGTCTAAATTATTCATATATGGTTTTAGGACATCTGGAATATTTATCGATCCATCTTGTTGCTGGTAATTTTCTAGAATTGCAATTAATGTTCTTCCAACTGCTAAGCCACTTCCATTTAAAGTTCCTAAAAATACTGTTTCATTTTTTTTGTTTTTATATCTGGACTTCATTCTTCGCGCTTGAAAGGCACCACATGATGAACAGCTAGATATTTCTCTATATTTATTTTCTGAAGGTAGCCAAACTTCAATATCAAAAGTTTTTTCAGCACTAAATCCCATGTCACCAGATGATAAAATCATTTTTCTATAAGGAAGTTTCAGTAAATCTAAAATTTTAGTTGCACAATTCGTCATCCTATCAAGCTCATTTAAACAATTTTCTGGTTCTACAATGCTTACCAGTTCTACCTTATAAAATTGATGTTGTCTGATCATGCCTTTTGTGTCTTTTCCATAACTTCCTGCTTCTTTTCTAAAGCAAGGAGTAGAAGCAACTACTCTTAAAGGTAATTCATTTAACTGATATATTTTATCTTTGACCATGTTTGTTAAAATTACTTCTGCAGTTGGTATTAAAAATTTACGATCATTTTTATCATCAAATTTAATTTCAAATTGATCATTTTCAAATTTAGGAAGTTGTCCTGTGCCGTACATAGTATTTTCAGAAGCAATTAAAGGAGGTGATATTTCTTGATAGCCATTTTGATTCACATGGATATCGAGCATAAAATTAGAAATTGCTCTTTCAAGCAATGCCAAGGTATCTTTAACAAAAACAAATCTTGAGCTAGTTGTTTTTGTTGCTAAATCAAAATCTAGCATATTAAGATTTTCACCTAATTCGTAATGAGATTTAGGTTTAAAATCAAACTTAGGAAGATTTTCAGATTTAGAAATTTCTAAATTTGAATTTTCATCTTTACCTATAGGAACATCTTCTTTTGGAATGTTTGGTAAAGAAGATAAAATATTCTCTAATTTAACTTTTATTTCCTTTTGCTTGTTTTCAAGTGTATCAATTTTTTTTGAAATCGATTTCGATTTTTTGAATAGTTTTTTGTTTTTTGCTTTAGAAATTTCTTTTTTTTCTCTTTCTAAATTTTCTTTTTCCTGTATTAATTTTCTGTTATTTTCATCTAATTTCAATATTTTTTTTAAATCAACTTCCAAAAATCTTTTTTTTAAAGACTCTTTGAATTTATTTGGATCACTTCTAATGTCTTTAATGTTATGCATTATTTTTTACTTTCTTCTCGATTATATTTACAGAAAATATAGACAATTCATATAAAATTAAAAGAGGTATAGCTAAGCCAATTTGTGTTACGGGGTCAGGAGGTGTAAGTATTGCTGCTGCTGTGAATATAATGACTACAACGTATTTTCTTCTTTCTTTTAAAAACTGAGAATCAACAAAACCAATTCTTGCTAATAGACTTAAAACTACAGGTAATTGAAAACTTAAACCAAATGCAAAAATCAGTTTCATCACTAGTGATAAATACTCATTTACTTTTGCCTCTAATTGAATTGGTAAATTTGTATTCAATCCAGTGGATTCAAATGATAAAAAAAACTTGATTGCTAGTGGCATAATTAAATAATAAACAAGCATTCCCCCCAAAAAAAATAAAACAGGTGTTAGAATTAAATAAGGTAAAATTGCAGATTTTTCATGTTTGTACAGGCCTGGTGCAATAAATTTCCATATCTGTATTAAAATGAATGGACATGTTAGAAAAAAAGCAGCAAAAAAAGAAACTTTAATGTAAGTTAAAAAAGTTTCTTGAAGTGCGGTAAAAATTAATCGTCTTTCAATACCATCATTTTTTGCAGCTTTTGAATATGGTTCGACTAAAAAACCGTATAAATATTCAGCAAAAAAATAACAAACTACAAAAAAAATTAGCAAAAATACGAAAGAATGTATTA
>CACIPW010000021.1 GCA_902588635.1 uncultured Pelagibacteraceae bacterium
CAGCCATCCTTCCGATTGCTAGTTTTTATTAGTATAATTTTCAAATTCAACAATAAAATAAGCTTTATTTTATATTAAATCATTATAAAGGTACTTTTATTAATTAATTAATGAAACTTTCAAACTTTTCAAAAGGAATAATTTCCACTTCTGCAGGTTCATTTTTTTGGGGTTTTCTTGGAACAATTTATTTTCAATATATTAGTTTTATAGGTGTTTTTGAAGTTGTTGCTCATAGATCATTCTGGACCTTTATAATACTACTAATTACAACTACCTTATTCAAAAAATGGTATTTGTTTAAAAAAGTTCTATTTTATAAAAATAATATATTAATTTTATTATTAACGAGCATATTAATATTTGGAAATTGGTCTGTATGGATTTATGCAGTTTCTACAAATAAAATTATTGACGCTAGCTTTGGATATTTTATTTTTCCAATAATTAGCGTTTTTTTTGGTTATCTTTTTTTAAACGAAAAATTAAATAAAAAAAGAATTATTTCAATATCACTTGTAATTATTTCTACGATTTATTTGTTGTTTAATTTTTCATCTTTACCTTGGGTTGGTTTAAGCCTAGCCTTTTTGTGGAGTGTATATAATCTACTTAGAAAAAAAATTAATGTTGAAACAGATATTGGTTTATTAATTGAGAGTGTTTTTATGCTTCCTGTCATACTCGCGATTATGTATTTTATAATATCCACAAAACAAAATAATTTTGTTTTTGATAATGTTAATCTTATGTGGTTGATTTTTCTTGCGGGTCCAATGACAGTGATTCCTTTGTTTTTATATGTTAAGGGTGTAGAACTTGCAGGACTTGGTGCATCCGGGATGGTTTTTTTCATTACTCCAACAGCTCAATTTTTACTTGGTTTTTTTTATTTTAATGAACCTTTCTCATATCAAAAGTTCACTAGTTTCATTTTAATTTGGATTGCTGTATTTATTTATTTAAAAGATTTATATGAAAAAGATTTATAAAACTTTATTAACAATTTTTTTATTGTTGAATGTTAACATTTCACTTGCTCAGGATGAATCATTCGATTTATGGTTAAAATCTTTTAAAAAACATGCGTTAAAAAATGGCATATCAGAAAAAACTTTTGATTTATCTATGTCAAAAGTTAAATTTATTCCAAAAGTTATTGAATATGATCGATTTCAACCAGAATTTTATGAAGATACTAAAACTTATATTAATAAAAGAACATCTGACAAAAAAGTTGAAAATGGAATTAAATTATATAAAAAAAATAAAATTTTAATTGATGAAATTGAAAAAAAATTTTCAGTGGAAAAAGAATTATTATTAGCCTTAATGGGCATAGAAACTAATTTTGGAAAATATTTAGGCAAAATGGATATTCTTTCATCTTTGGCTACATTAAGTTACGACAAAAGAAGAAGTGACTTTTTTACTAGTGAACTAATAATAATTCTTCAATTAATAGAGATTGGGCTAGTTGATCAAAAAATTCTTTATGGATCATGGGCAGGTGCTTTTGGAAATTTTCAATTTATGCCATCAACTATAAAAAATTACGCAATAGATTATGACAATAATAACATTATTGAATTAAAAAAAATTGAAGATTCATTTGCTTCAGCCGCTAACTATATAAATAAAATTGGGTGGAAAAAAAATCAACCCTGTTTCAAAAAAGTTGAACTTTCAAAAAAAATACCAAAAAAATTTTTAAATACATCTGCTAAAAAAATTAAAAATAAAACCTCAACTAAAAAAATTAAAAAATATTTAATTAATTCAGATGAATATGGTATTGAACATAGTAATCTTATAGGCGTTATAACTCCTGATAAAGATATTATTCCTGAAGCAAAAAATTTAAGTCCAGCATATCTAACATATCAAAATTATGATTTAATTTTAAAATGGAATCGCTCTTTAAGATTTGCCTTAGCCGTTTGTACATTAAAGGAAAAAATATCCAATGAACTATAAGTGTTTGATAATATTTTTTTTGTTTTTTTTTAATTCGTGCACCATCACGACAACTGGTTTTAAAACAGAAAAAATAATAAATAAATCTGCATTTACAAATAAAGGTTTTGCTCTTATTTACCAAGATAAGTTTTATAAAAATAAAATTATTTCATCTAAATTGGAAGATAGAGAGTTAATAATTTTTCAAAAAAATTTAAAAAAAGGTTCAGTAGTAAAAATTACTAATAACAAAAATAATAAATCAATAATTGCAAAAGTTGGAAAAAACGCATCATATCCATTATTTAACAATTCTGTAATAACAAAAAGAATAGCAAATTCAATTGAACTAAACTCTAACGAACCATATGTTGAAATTACCGAAATAATAAACAGTTCATCGTTTATAGCAAAAAAAGCAAAAACTTTTGATGAGGAAAAAAAAGTAGCAGATAAAGCACCAGTCGATTCTATAAGTATAAATGATTTAAATTCAAACGAAAAAAAAATTAAAAATTTTAATAAAGAAAAATTCTCTTATATAATAAAAATTGCTGACTTTTACTTTAAAGATTCTGCCAAGCTTATGATTGAGAGAATTAAGGAAGAGACTACAATTAAATATATTAACCTTAAAAGTATTTCCGAGACAAATTATAGAGTTTTTTTAGGCCCGTTTAATAACTTAAATTCACTAAAAAGATCATTTAATGATATAAGTTTATTGGAATTTGAAAATATAGAAATTATTAAAAATGATTAAGAAGTTTTGTTATACAGTTTTATTTTTTGTTTTTTTTAGCACAGCTTCAATTGCTAAGTTTGATATTAAAGCTAGCACAGCAATACTTCAAGACTTCCATTCTGGTGAAATATTATTTGAAAAAGATCCAGATAGAGAAATTTACCCTGCATCGATGACAAAAATTATGACATCAATAATTGCTTTTGAATTAATTGAAAAAGGAGATCTAAGCTTAGATGATAAATTTTTAATTTCAGAAAATGCATGGCGTTTATCCCAATCAGGATATTCATCTATGTTTATCATGGTTAATGATGAAGTTTCTGTAGAAAATTTGTTAAAAGGAATAATTATTGCCTCTGGTAACGATGCTTGCATAGCTCTTGCTGAAGGAATAGCAGGGTCCGAGGAAGAATTTGCTATTATAATGACCTCAAAAGCAAAAGAGATTGGAATGAATAATACAAATTTTTCTAATTCATCAGGAATAAATGACCCAGACAATTATTCAACAGTTAGAGATATTCTTATCATGTCACACTATCTTATTAAAAAATATCCAAAATTTTACGAGTATTTTAAAGAAAAAGAATTTACATGGGATAGAACAGGTGGAGATCCAATTACTCAAGGAAACAGAAATCCGTTATTATATAAAAATATAGGTGCAGATGGAATTAAAACAGGTTATTTAGCGGTTGAAAGATACTCATTAGCCGCATCTGCTGAAAAAAAAAATAGAAGATTAATTGCTGTTGGTAGTGGATTTAAAACTAAAAAAGATCGATCAAAAGAATCTGCAAAATTAATCAGTTATGGAATGACAAATTTTGATTTAATCGAAATTGTAAAAAGTGAAAAGGAATTAGTCGAATTAGACGTGTGGCTTGGCTACAAAGACAAAGTAAAAGCTTATGTAAATCATGATATTTACAAAACTATACCAAAAGCAAGAAAAAGATATCTTAAAGCAATAGTTGAATATAATGGTCCAATCGAAGCTCCGATTAAAAAAAATGAAATTATTGGTACTTTGAAAATACTTTATAAGGATGAAATCATAAATGAATATAAAGTTTTAGCTTTTGAAGATGTTAAAAAAGTAAATATATTCTCCAGATTAATGAAATCAATAAATTATTTAATCTGGGGCGATGTCTAAAAAACCTATAATAGTTTTTGAAGGCATAGAAGGGTCCGGCAAGACATTACATATAAATCATCTATCAAGTTATTTAAAAAAAAGGAAATTAAAATTTATTAAACTAAGGGAACCTGGCGGCTCAAGCAACTCCGAAAAAATAAGAAAATTAATCTTAAATAATAGGGTAAATTTCAACAAAATTACAGATCTTTTAATGTACCTAGCCGCAAGAAATGAAAATGTAAAAAATATAATTAATAAAAACTATAAAAAAAAAATAATTTTAATAGATAGGTTTACAGATTCTACATTAGCATATCAACATTATGGTATGGGAATTGACTATAAGTTTATCAATTTAATTAACAATTATATAACAAAAAAAATCAATGTAAACTTAACATTTCTAA
The DNA here is from genome assembly GCA_902588635.1 of uncultured Pelagibacteraceae bacterium. GTDB lineage: Bacteria > Pseudomonadota > Alphaproteobacteria > Pelagibacterales > Pelagibacteraceae > Pelagibacter. Next base: position 4,259 of record CACIPW010000021.1, read on the forward strand.
ATTTGGTTAGTGCAAAAAATATGCGCACTAGACTTTTAAAACGTAAAAATCTTAACAGATACGATAAATTTAAAATGAATTTTTATAACAAAGTTCAAAAAGGATATATAAAAATTGCTAACAAGAATAAAAAAAAATATAAAATTATTGATTCAAACATAAATATATCGGTTAATAAAAATAAAATTATCAATGAGGTAAATAAACTTCTATAATGAATACAGACCCCAAATTGCAAACAAAATTATACGGTTTAAATTATTGTCTAAATTCTTTAATTAAGCTTTTTGATAAAAAAAATCTTTCTAATAAGATATTGCTTTCTGGTCCCAAAGGTATTGGCAAATCTACCCTTGCATATCATTTCATAAATTATGTTTTCTCCCGAGACGAAGAATTTTCTTATAATTTAGAAAATTATTCAATAAGTACAAAAAATAAATCATTTAAATTGGTAGAAAATCTGTCACATCCAAATTTTTATCATATAGATTTAATGAATGAAAAAAAAAATATTGATATATCACAAATACGAGAAATGTTTAATTATGCGAATAAATCTAGCTTCAACGATAAACACAGATTTGTTTTGATTGATAATGTAGAAAACTTGAACATAAACTCACTAAACGCATTATTGAAAATTATTGAAGAACCAAATGAAAATCTTTTTTTTATCTTAATTCATGATAATAAAAAATCACTTAAAGAAACTCTTAAATCTAGATGTATCACTTTTAAATTAAATTTTACTTTTGAAAAAACAATTGAAATTACTGGAAAAATTTTAAATCGAAATATATTTGATACTTTGAATGATGATTTAATTTACTATTATTTTACACCCGGCGAATTAATCAATCTCATAACTTTTGCTGAACATAATAATATAGATTTAAAAAATCACTCATTAAAGAATTTTTTGCTACTACTAATTAATGAAAATTATTATAGTAAAAACAATTTTATAAAATATTATATTTTTACCATGATTCAGATTTATTTTTTAAAACTATTACACCAATCTAAATCAAAAAATGAAATAAACTTTCAATATACTAAATTTATTAATATGATTTATTATTGTAATAAATTTAATCTTAATTCCGAAAACTTATTTATGGAATTTAAAAAAAAAGTTTTAAATGAATAAAAATTTTTACATTACTACACCAATTTATTATCCATCGGCAAAACCCCACATGGGACATGCTTATTCAAGCATAATTGCTGATTTTTTTGCTAGGGCTAAAAAAATTCAAGGTTTTAATGTTTTTTTTTTAACCGGTACTGACGAACATGGTTTAAAAATACAAAGGGCAGCAGAAAAGAAAGGCATGGAACCAAAAAAATTTTGTGATGAAATTAGCGTTACATTTAAAGATTTATCAAAAACACTAAACCTAACTAATAACGACTTTATAAGGACTACTGAAAAAAGACATTTTAAATCTGTGCAAAATCTATGGAATATACTTGAAAAAAAAAATGAAATTTATTTATCAAAATACTCTGGCTGGTATTCAGTTTCAGATGAGGCTTTCTATTCTGATGATGAAATTGAAACTATAGATAGTTTAAAAAAATCTAAATCTTCTGGATCACTTGTCGAGTGGGTTGAGGAAGAGTCTTATTTTTTTAAACTTTCAAAGTGGCAAAAACCTTTGCTCAAGTTTTACAAAGATAATCCAAAATTTATCCTGCCAGAAAGTAGAAAAAATGAAGTAATAAGCTTTGTAAGTAGTGGTTTAAAAGATTTATCTGTTAGTAGAAAATCTTTTTCATGGGGAATTAATGTTCCCTCAAACAATGAACATGTTATATATGTTTGGCTTGACGCATTAACAAATTATTTAAGTGCTTTAAATTATCCCGATACTAACAATGATCTCTATAAAAATTTTTGGCCAGCGTCACTTCATTTGATTGGTAAGGATATTTTAAGATTTCATGCAATTTACTGGCCAGCATTCCTTTTAGCAGCTGATATTCCGTTACCAGAAAGAATTTATGGTCACGGATGGATTTTATCTGGAGAAGAAAAAATGTCTAAATCAAAAGGAAATATTCTTGATCCTATTGAAATCATTAAAAAATATGGATTGGATCCATTAAGGTATTATTTAATAAAAGAAGTATCATTTGGCAATGACGGAAACATATCACAAAAAAAACTAGAAAATTGTATAAATAGCGATTTAGCCAACAATTATGGTAATTTATGCCAAAGAGTTATAGCATTTAATGAGAAAAATCTAAATTTACAAATACCTGATAAAATTAATTTTAAAGATATAGATATAAAAATCTTAAATGATTTTAATTTAAATTATCAAAATCTTTTAAAATACTTGGATAATCAAGATATAAATTCATACATCAATTATATAGTTGAACGACTTTTTGCTTCTAATAAATATTTTAACGATGAAGAACCGTGGAAAAAAAAAGATGATATTATTAGACTAAATACAATAATGTATGTTTCTTTAGAATTAATTAGAAAAATTACAATTTTATTATATCCAATAATCCCAGAAACTTCATTAAAGGTATTAAAAATATTTAAAATAAGTGAGAAAAAAATTAATTTAGAAAGTATTAAAAATAACAATTTTTTAGAATTAGGACAAAAAATAAATAAATTAAACATTTTATTCGAGAAAATTGTTAGCAATGATTGATTCACACTGTCATTTAGACCATGAACCTCTTTTTAAAAATATAAATGATGTGATCTTAAGTTCTAAAAATGAAGGTATAGAAAAACTGCTAACTATATGCACTACAAAAGAAAGTTTTGTTAATATACTTAAAATTATTAAAATTGATGAAATTATTTTTGGAACTTTTGGTATTCATCCACATGAGACCACTGATAATATTTTAAAAAAAGATGAAATAATAAAATCTATCACTAATAATAAAAAAATTATAGGTGTAGGAGAAACAGGTCTAGACTTTTATTACAATAACAGTGACAAAAAATCTCAAATCAAAAGTTTTAAAAATCATATAGAAGCATCAATGGATTTGAATATACCGCTTATTGTCCATTCAAGGAGTGCTGAAAAAGATACTTATGAAATTTTAAAACATTATAATCAAAAAAAAAATTTAAAAATTTTAATGCATTGCTATACTGGGTCTAGTGACTTTGCAAAAAAAATGATGTCGTTAAATGCCTATTTTTCCGCAAGTGGAATTATAACTTTTAAAAATAGTTTTGAATTACAGCTAACTTTCAAAGAAATACCTTTGAACAGGTTATTAATAGAAACCGACAGTCCATTTTTAGCACCTGTTCCAATGAGAGGGAGAAAAAATGAACCGTCATACATTAAATATACTCTTGAAAAACTGTCAAATATAAAAAATATTGAAAAAGCAAAGTTAGACAAGATTACAACAAATAATTTTAATAGTTTGTTTTTTAATTAATGCCAATCAAATTTACTATTTTAGGCTGTGGTAGCTCGATGGGGGTTCCTAGACCAGATGGTTTTTGGGGTAAGTGCGACCCAAAAGTAAAAAAAAATTACAGAACTAGATGCTCTGCTTTACTATCTGGTAAAAAAATCAACATTTTATTTGATACATCACCAGATTTAAGAATACAATTAATTAGAGAAAATGTAAAAAATATAGATAAAGTTTTTTTTAGCCACGGACATGGTGATCAAACACATGGTATTAATGATTTAAGAGTCTTTTATCTAAAAAAAAAGAAACCTATAGATGTTTATACAAATTTGTATACAAAAAAATATTTAAAAAAAAATTTTACTTATTGTTTTACATCAAATAATGAATATCCCGCAATTTTAAATTTTAAAAAATTAAAAAAAAATACTATATTTAATTATAAGAGTGATAAAATTTCTATTAAACCAATTGAAGTAGCGCACGGAAAGATTAATTGTTTAGCTTTTATAATTAATAAAAAATATGCTTATGCAAGCGATATAAATAAAATTTATAAAAAAGATTACAAGTATTTTTACAATTTAAAATATTTCATTGTTGACTGTTTAAAATTTACACCTCATCCATCACATTTTCATCTTGATGATATCCTCGATTTAGTGAAGAAATTTAAACCAAAAAAAACGATTTTAACAAATTTACATTCTGATTTAGATTATAATTATTTATTGAAAATTTTACCGAAGAATGTAAAACCAGCATACGATGGCTTGTCATTCAATATTTAAATGAGAAAAAAAATTATAGTTGTTACAGGTGGAGCTGGCTTTGTAGGAAGTAATTTAATTAACTTATTACTTAAAAAAACTAAACTCAAAATAATAAGTATTGACAATTATTCATCAGGTTTTAAAAAAAATCACATAAAATCAAAAAGAGTAAAATATGTAAAAGGTGATACAAAAAATATTTTTCAAATCTTAAATAAACCACAAACAATTAATTCAATATTTCATTTTGGCGAATTCTCAAGAATTTACCAAAGTTTTTTGAAAATGAACGAATGTATAAACTCCAATACAATTGGCAGTAACGCTGTATTTAGTTTTTGCTTAAAAAATAAAATTAAATTAATATATTCCGCAACATCTGCTTCGCTTGGCAATAAAGGTAACGACAAAAATTTATCTCCTTATGCATTCACAAAAGCTAAAAATCTTGAACTATTAGAAAATTTAAAAAAATGGTTCAATTTTAAATATGAAGTTATTTATTTTTACAACGTTTATGGCCCTAAACAAATCTGCAAAGGCAAAATGGCTACCGTAATAGGTATATTTGAAGAACTTTATAAAAAAAATAGACCTTTATCAGTAGTTAAACCTGGAAATCAAACTAGAAGATTTACTCATATTTATGACACTGTGGATATTTGTTTTTTAGCTTGGAAAAAAAATGCCTGTAGACATTATAGTATTGCTAATCATAAAAGTTATTCAATTCTTGAAGTTGCAAAAATGTTTAAATCAAAAATTAGATTTTTACCCAAACGTCCCGGTGAAAGATATGCTTCAGCATTATCAAATATGAATTTATCTAATAAAGTTTATAAATTTTTTGGAAAAATAAGTTTAAAAAATTATATAGAAAATTTTATTAATAAATAAAGAATATTAAACGTAAAATAAAGCTACTTCTTTAAAACAATTTTTAAAAGTAAATAGCCAAATACTGTTGACAGTAACGATCCTGACAAGACACCAATTTTAACGTCATCTAAATATTTTACATTTTCAACAAAGGCAAGATTTCCAACAAACAAACTCATTGTAAATCCAATCCCTGTCAGAACACCAATGCCGTAAAAACTTAACCAGGTAGAATTATTTGGCATCTGCGCATAACCCAATTTTATTGACACATATGAAAATATAAAAACACCAATCTGCTTACCTAAAAACAATCCTAGTAGTATTCCTAAGGGCACAGGAGACAAAAAAGATTCAAAAGTTAACCCTTCAAAAGAAACTCCAGCATTTGCAAAAGCGAATAGAGGCATAATTAAATAAGCAACATATGGACTGATAGCATGTTCTAATTTAACCAATAAAGAAAAATCGTGTTCTTTTTTCCTATGAGGAATTGTGCAAGCGAGCAAAACTCCAGCTATTGTTGCATGTACGCCTGATTCATGAGTAAAGAACCATAATAGCAATCCAGTTAAAAGGTAAGGTAAAAATTTTTTAACGCTAAATCTATTTAAAGCAATAAGCAGAATAAATGTAAATATTAATAAACCAATATATTTATAGCTGAGATCGCCCGTATAAAAAAATGCAATTATAACAATAGCTCCAAGGTCATCTATTATTGCTAATGCAGTTAAAAAAACTTTTAAAGAAATTGGAACTCTAGAACCAAGTAAAGATAATATTCCAATTGAAAAAGCAATATCAGTAGCCGAAGGTATAGCCCAACCATTTAAGGTTTCATGATTGCTAAAATTTATAAATATATAAATTAGAGCTGGTACCAACATTCCACCAATTGCACCCACGATTGGTAATAATGCTTGTTTTATATTTGAAAGCTCACCTTGTATAAATTCACGTTTAATTTCCAAAGTAACAAAAAAGAAAAAAATTGCCATTAAAGCATCATTAATCCAATGCAGTGCGGAAAGTTTTAAACCAAAATTATTAATTCCAATAAAAATGTATTTATGCAGCGAATTAAAATAAATTTCCGAGTATTGTGAATTACTTATCATAAGTGCAATCAACGCACTAATTAACAAAAGTATACCACTGGCAGCTTCAAGTTTAAAAAACCATTTAAATGGCGACGAAATATAATTAAGCATACTTTATTTAAGCAAATCTTTAATAAATAACATTATATCTTTTAAACTTTCGTAAAGGTTATTTAAAATTATATCAAACCCCGGAATAAGTGATTCGATAGAATTCTTGAATGTATCTGCCAAAATAATTAAAGCTGTAAGTGAAATAATAAAAATTATTAAAAATCCTAATATATTTATAGGTTTTCTTTTTATAATATTTTTTGATTCATTTAAAATTGCATTTTCTGCTTCGTCTAATAATTCTTTTGTATTAATAGGAATATCTTTTTTAATTTTTTTTTTTGTTTTATCTAGGATTATTGTTTCTTTTTTTTTAAAAAACCATTTGTGTTCACAAGAACCACATTGTAACGTTCTGCCTTCGTGAGGAATTAATTTTTCATCTATTTCAAATTTTTTATTGCATACTTCACATGAAATAATCATAATTTCTTATATAGCAGATTCCTCAAAAAAATCCTTTGTTTTTGATGTTGTTTATGCTTTGAAAATATCAATAACTACTGTATTAGTAACCCATTCGGGGCGTAGCGCAGCCTGGTAGCGCATCTGGTTTGGGACCAGAGGGTCGCAGGTTCAAATCCTGCCGCCCCGACCATTTTTATGAAGAAAGCAAAAATTTATATTCCAGCAAAAAATGCAATGCAGTCAGGATTGGCTAAAAATAATAAATGGCTTTTGGAATATTACACTGATAATAAAAATTTAAACCCGCTAATGGGCTGGGAAACATCATCTGATACTCTTTCCGAAGTTAAACTAGAGTTTTCATCTAGAGATGCAGCAATAAATTATGCTAAAAAAAATAATATTGATTACGATCTAATAGAGCCCAAAAAAAGAAAAGTTGTAAAAAAATCATACGCAGAAAATTTTATAAAATAAATGTTTAAGTTTTTTACTAATAAAAGATGGTTTTTATGGAGCATTTTTGGATCATTATTAATTTTAGTTTCAACATGGTATCAGGTTCAATTAGATGTTAAAATTAACGAATGGTTTGGAGATTTTTATGATACTCTTCAAAAAGCTTTAACAACACCTAACTCTGTTAGTGAAACTGAGTTCGTTGGATATTTATTTACGTTTGCTAAAATAGCTGGTGTTTGGATCATAATAGCTGTATTCACTGGTTTCTTTACAAGTCATTGGGTTTTTAGATGGAGAACCTCAATGGCTGATTATTATCATGAGCAATGGCTTAAAGCTCGTTTAACTGAAGGTGCCTCTCAAAGAGTTCAAGAAGATACGTTAAAGTTTGCAAGAATAATGGAAGGTCTAGGAACAGGTTTGTTAGATAGTTTAATGACGTTAATTGCATTTACGCCAATTCTATGGGGACTATCTAAACAAATTGATGTATTGCCATGGATTGGTGAAGTTGAACATGCATTGGTTTGGGTTGCGATAATTTCTGCTTTAGGTGGAACTTTATTGTTAGCTGCAGTTGGAATTAAATTGCCTGGTATAGAATATGATATACAAAAAGAAGAAGCTGGTTATAGAAAAGAACTAGTGCATGGTGAAGATGACCCGATAAGAGCAGCACCTCCAACAATTGGTCAATTGTATAATAGAGTCAGAGGAATACATTATAAATCATATTTTCATTATTTGTATTTTAACACCGTTAAATGGAGCTACTTTCAAGGAATGGTTATTGTTCCATATCTTGCATTAGCACCTACAATAGTCACTGGAGCGATAACTTTGGGTTTTGTACAACAAATTACTAGAGCTTTCGGTAGAGTAGAAGGTTCACTCCAATATTTAGTAAAAAGTTGGTCAACAATTGTTGAATTAATTTCTGTATGGAAAAGATTAAGAGAATTTGAAGCAAAGCTTGAGTCAAAATCAATGACTAAACAAAAAATTTAATGTCGCTAGATAAAAAATACATTGATATAATTGCAAATATAACTTCCAGAGCAGCAATATCGGCCATGACTTATATTGGAAAGAAAGATAAAATATCGGCTGATCAAGCTGCTGTAAATTCAATGAGAATTGAATTGAATAAGTTGAATATAGATGGAAAAATTGTAATAGGTGAAGGTGAGTTAGATGAAGCACCAATGTTGTATATTGGTGAAAATCTTGGAACTGGCAAAGGTATATCTTTAGACATTGCCGTTGATCCTTTGGAAGGAACTAATTTTGTTGCAAATAATATGCCCGGTGGTTTATCAGTTATCTCTATAGCTGAAAAAGGCAATCTTTTCCAAGCTCCCGAAACATACATGAACAAAATAGCTTACGGTAAAAATATACCTAGCGAAGCAATTGATTTAGATTTTTCTGTAGAAAAAAATATAAAAAACTTAGCTGATGCAACAAACAAAAATATAAATTCACTTACAGTATGTATTTTAGATCGACCACGTCACAAAGATATAATTAATGAATTAAAAAGACTAAAGGTAAACATAAAATTGATTACAGATGGTGATGTTTCGGGCGCATTACTCGTAACTGATGAAAAATATAATGTTGATTTATTTCTAGGCATTGGTGGTGGTCCCGAAGGAGTTTTAGCTGCATGTGCTTTAGATGCTTTTGATTGCAAGTTTCAAGGCAGATTTATATTTAAATCTGACAAAGATATGGTTCGAGCTAATGAAATGGGAATATCTGATTTTAATAAAAAATATATTTTAAACGAAATTGTAAAAGGCGACTCAATATTTTGTGCTACAGGCATAACATCTGGAGATCTAGTAAATGGTGTTATTTTAAATGATGAAAAATATGTAACAGAAACCCTAGCCACACATAAGAATAGCTCTTTGACTAAAATAATTGTAAAAGAAGATGTTATAAAACCTTGATAAATATAATATTTTACAATAAAAGATCCAAATTTGGTCCCTTCGTCTATCGGTTAGGACACGTGGTTTTCATCCTCGAAAGAGGGGTTCGATTCCCCTAGGGACCGCCAAATTCAATGATATTTTATGTTTACATGCTAAAAACTCGTAAATCAAAAATGAACAAATCTTATGTTGGTTATACTAATGATTTAAAAAACAGATTAAATAAGCATAATATGAATAAAGGAGCCAAATCAACAAAAGGCCATAAATGGAAAATAATTTATAAAAAAAAATTTAGAACTAAATCTGAAGCAATGTCATTTGAATATTTTTTAAAAAATAATAAAACGTTAAGAAAAAAAATAATTAATGAAAAAAAAGATAGCAATTGTTCTTCCTTATAAAGAAATCTACTCCGAAAATCACGCAGGAGCAGCTTCAATCTGGGTTAAGGACTACAATGATCATTCAGAACTTTCTAAAGAGACAGTTATATATGGAAATCTCGAAAAAAAACTTAAACCTATTACAAAAAACTTTAAAAATATTTCACTTAAAAAAAGTGTTTTTTCTAAAAATAAATTATATATAGAATCTTTTTACAATGACTGTGTTAAAAACAATTTTCAAATAATAGAAATTCATAATAGACCAGAATACTTAAATTTTTTAATTAAAAATAACATAAAATCAAAAATAATATTTTTTTTTCATAATAATCCTAAGGAAATTAGAGGATCCAAAGGCGTTAAGGAAAGACTCCAAATATTAGAAAATACAGATAAAATATTTTTTGTAAGTAAATGGACTATGAATAAATTTTTTGAGGGTCTTCAATTTAAAAGTAAGTCAAACTGCGAAATATTATATCCTGCAATCAAAAAACCAGATAAATTTATAGAAAAAAGAAAAAAGCAAATAGTTTTTACAGGTAAATTAAATTCATCAAAAGGTTATGATTTGTTTGGAGATGCTGTAATTAAAATTTTAAACAAATATAAAGACTGGAAAGCAATTGTAGCAGGCAATGAGCCAAGAGAGAAATATAATTTTGAACATAAAAATCTCACAATTCACAAATGGTTACCGCACCAAAAAATTTTAAAATTATATTCAGAATCATCAATATCTGTTGTTCCATCTAAATGGGAGGAACCTTTTGGCAGAACATCTATGGAGTCCGCCGCTAATGGTTGTGCAACTATTACATCTTCAAGAGGTGGTCTTCCTGAAACATTTGATAATGATTTAATTTTAAAGAATTTAAATGTTACGCAGTTACTTTTAATTTTAGAAAAACTTATTAAAAATCCCTTCTACCTAAAAAAAATACA
>CACIPW010000022.1 GCA_902588635.1 uncultured Pelagibacteraceae bacterium
GATTTACATTTTTAACGATGTATTTATTGCTTGGTGCAAATCATTGATTTCTTAAAGTTTAAAGAAATAAAACTAAAATAGCTCCAACTACTGCAATTATAATTAATAGTATATTTACAGACTTTAAATATCTTTTTGTTTCAGGTTTAATTTTGTCCTTTGAAAATGCTCCAGCCCCAAGAGATATGACAAAAAAGAAAAGTAAAACTAAAACGAGTATTGTTACCAAAATTCCAAATTTACTAAGCATATTATTGTTGATTATATTAGTTTATTTGTATTATTTTTATGACATTTTGTCATAGGTAATTATATTATATTTCTTCTATATAAACGTATGCACCCAGGTATTATATTTTTTTTAGTCATTTTTGGATCAGTGTTGTTCCATATTTTTACTCCATGGTATTGGACGGATGTAGCCTCTAACTGGGGAGGAATGGACGATACTATTACTTTAACATTTTGGGTAGGAGGAGGTGTTTTTGTAGCAGTCTGTCTTTTTATGGTCTACTGTGTATTTAAATTTTCTTACAAAGAAGATCGTAAGGCTGAATACAAACCAGAAGATAAAAAATTAGAAAAAATACTAACGTGGGCGACAACATTAGGAGTGATAGCGTTGTTAGCGCCAGGACTTGTGATCTGGAATCAATTTGTTACCGTTCCAAAAAATGCACTTCAAATTGATGTAATGGCCTGGCAGTGGGGATGGCAATATAGACTTCCCGGAGAAGATGGAAAATTGGGAACTACTCAAATAACGAATATAAATGATAACAATCCTTTTGGAATTAATTTAGATGATCCTTATGGAAAAGACGATGTATTGATACAAAGTGATGTAATAAATTTAGAAAATAATCAACCTGTTAAAATATTATTAAGATCAGTTGATGTACTTCATAATTGGTATGTTCCACAATTCAGAGCAAAAATGGATGCGGTTCCAGGTATTGTAACTTATTATTGGTTTGAACCTAATAAAACTGGAAAGTACGAAGTTTTGTGTGCTGAATATTGTGGAGTTGGACATTACGGTATGAGAGGTGGAGTTATAGTTCAGGACAATCAAGATTACGAGAACTGGATGCAAAAACAAGAAACATTTTCTGATTTAGTAGCAAAACAAGAAGCACTAGAAGCTGAAAAAACAAAATTAGCGAAAAAGTAAATTAAATGATAAAAAAATATATAAAAAATCGAAAAAATGTCAGAAGATTTTAAGGACAATAAAACAATTCAAGCACAATCTTCAGAAACCATATCTGGAGGTGGTTCTGGCGTATCACCTGATATAGACCATGTAAGACCTGCTGAGGTGGAAGAACAAGACTTATATCATGGACACAGCTTTATTACTAAATGGATTTTTTGCCAGGACGCTAAAGTTATTGGAGTACAATATTTTCTTTTAGCAACATTTACTGGAATAATTGGTCTTATCCTTTCTTGGCTAATGCGTTTACAATTAGGATTTCCAGGAGCGGCCAGTTTTATGACTGCAGAGCACTATTATCAGTTTGTTACTATGCATGGAATGATAATGGTGGTTTACTTTTTAACAGCACTTTTTCTTGGAGGATTTGGAAACTATTTAATTCCATTAATGGTTGGTGCTAGAGATATGGTCTTTCCTTATCTTAACATGGTAAGTTTTTGGATGTTTTTTATTGCTGTTGGAGTTTTATTGGCAAGTTTTTTTGTTCCAGGTGGACCAACAGGAGCTGGCTGGACACTTTATCCTCCTCAAACAATTTTAGAAGGAACTCCGGGATCTGGAATGGGAATACTATTAATGTGTTTATCTTTAATTTTATTTGTTGCTGGATTTACTATGGGAGGATTAAATTATTTAATTACTGTTTTACAGGCTCGTACTAGAGGAATGACATTAATGAGAATGCCTTTAACGGTCTGGGGTATTTTTACAGCAACTGTTTTAGCAATGTTGGCTTTTCCAGCGTTATTGGTAGGTGCTCTAATGATGAGTTTAGATAAAATACTTGGAACAAGTTTTTTTATGCCAACAATATTAAAAGCCGGAGAAGTTTTAGAATATGGCGGTGGAAGTCCAATTCTTTTTCAACACTTATTCTGGTTTTTTGGACACCCAGAAGTTTACATTGTTGCATTGCCTGCATTTGGAATAATTTCAGACTTAATCTCTGTTCATTCTAGAAAAAATATATTTGGTTATAGAATGATGGTTTGGGCCATTGTTGGTATAGGAGGTCTAAGCTTTTTTGTTTGGGCACACCATATGTATGTTAGCGGAATGAATCCTTGGTTTGGGTTTTTCTTTGCAACCACAACACTTATTATAGCGGTCCCTACTGCTATGAAGGTTTACAATTGGATTTTAACCCTTTGGAGAGGAAACATTAGAATGAATACCGTGATGCTTTGGTGTCTTGGTTTTATTGTTACTTTTGTAAACGGTGGTATTACTGGAATTTTCTTAGGAAATGTTACAGTTGATGTACCATTATCAGACACATATTTTGTTATTGCTCATTTCCATATGGTAATGGGTATAGCGCCACTTATGGTAATTATGGGGGCTGTGTACCACTGGTTCCCTTTAGTTGCGGGAAGATTTTTAGATGAAAAATTAGGTAAGTGGCATTTTTGGGCAACTTTTTTAGGAGCTTATTCAATTTATTTCCCAATGCACTATCTAGGATTTATTGGAGTTCCAAGAAGATATTTTGAAATGTATGACAGTCCATACGTTGCTTCAGCAACTGGAATGAATGAATTTATTAGTCTTGCTGCTTTCTTAGTGGGCGCAGCACAATTTATATTAATTTTTAATATTATAAAAACTTTAAAGACTGGCAAGCCAGCAGGATCTAATCCTTGGAAAGCTTGTTCTTTGGAATGGCTTACACCAACAGTTCCTCCTGAACACGGTAATTGGGGTGATAGACTTCCAGTAGTTCATAGATGGGCTTATGACTATAGCGTTCCTGGAGCAAAGGAAGATTTTATAACTCAAACCACACCACCAAGTGAAGTTGTTAACACAGGAGTGGAAAAAACTTAAAAAATGTCTGACCCAAAAATAGAAGGATACGTATTTAAACCTGGCTTTAAAGGAATGGCTCAGGACACCGGTTCCGATCAAACTATGTTTAAAGGTGTTCATTGGGGCAAAGCAATGATGTGGATCTTTTTGTTAAGTGATACATTTATATTTAGCTGTTTTTTAATTTCTTACATGAAGGGTAGAGGATCAACTTTGGTTGAATGGCCTAACCCAAGTGAAGTATTTGCCCTTGATGCATTTGGAGTTCCTGTTCCACTTTTATTGATTGCGATAATGACATTTGTTTTGATTACCAGCAGCGGAACAATGGCTCTTGCAGTAAAATATGGTTATGAAAAAAATAGGAAAATGTGTGGGTGGCTAATACTTGCAACTGCTATAGGTGGACTTACTTTTGTTGGAATGCAAGCTTTTGAATGGTCAAAATTAATTCATGAAGGAGTAAGGCCTTGGGAAAATCCTTTTGGCGCAAAACAATTTGGTTCTTTTTTCTTTATGATAACCGGATTTCACGGAACACACGTTTCAATAGGGGTAATTTTTTTATTTATTTATGCTTACAAAACTTTTGCCGGTCACTATGACGAAAGGAAAAGAGGCTGGTTTACTACAATGAAAGGTGATTATGTAGAAATTGAAATTTTGGGATTATACTGGCACTTTGTAGATTTAGTATGGGTATTTATTTTCGCATTTTTTTATTTATGGTAATTTAAATTATGGAAGAAACAAAAAAACAAGAACAAACAACAACACATAAGATAGGAATTTATCTTTGGATATGGGGATTGTTATTTGTTTTAAGTTTCTTTTCTTACATGGTGGATTGGTATCAATTTCAAGGTTTGCTTAGATGGTCATTAATATTGCTATTTATGTTTTTAAAAGCTGGATTGATTATGGCTTTCTTTATGCATTTGTTTTGGGAGCGTTATGCATTGGTTAACGTTCTTTTGTGGCCAATGACCGCAATTGCATGTTTTATATTTCTTATGGTTTCAGAGTTTAAATATACTGTTTTTACCAGACTATTTTATTTTGTTGTAGGAGGAGCGTAAAGATCAATGGACGGATATTCTATACTAGCTGCATTTTTATTATTTTTTCTTTTTTTTATATACATTACTTGGTTTGGTTTTTCTATAAAGGTTGAAAATGAAAAAGAACAAGGAAAAGAAATAAAAATAAATCCGTACGACAATTTACCGATTCATAGAAAATTTATCGATAAAAAAAATAGCAAAGTCGAAATATTTGATTTAGGCAATCATATACTTATTATTGGAATGATCTTATTAGTCGTATTTGTTTCAATAAATGTGGATTAACCTTGTCTAGCGATACGTTAAAAAATCAAACTTCTTCATTTAACTTAATAAGTTATTTTAAATCGTTAATTTTATTAATGAAGCCAAGAGTAATGTCTCTTGTTATATTTACTTGTGCGGTTGGGTTATTAACATCACCAAATACCATTCCTTTATTTGATGCAATGATAAGTATTTTTTTTGTTACTATTGGTGCTGGTGCAGCTGGAGCATTGAATATGTGGTACGAGGCAGACCTTGATAAACTAATGACAAGAACTTGTCTTAGACCCATTCCAACCGGAAAAATTAACAGAGAACATGCTTTAATATATGGAATAGCTTTATCAATTATTTCTATTTATGGACTTTATTATTTTTCTAACTTTTTATCAGCACTTCTATTATTTATAACAATTGCTTTTTACCTTTTTGTTTACACAATTTGGTTAAAAAGAAAAACACCACAAAATATTGTAATTGGGGGAGCCGCAGGCGCCTTACCACCCGTTATAGGTTGGACCATTGCAACAAATATCTTAACTTTTGAACCAATTACATTTTTTTTAATTATATTTTATTGGACACCATCTCATTTTTGGGCGCTAAGCCTTTATAAAGCTGAAGACTATGCAAAAGCCAAAATTCCAATGCTTCCTATTACAAATGGAATAGAAGAAACAAAGAAAAAGATTTTTGTTTATTCTTTGTTTATGCTTCCAATAGTTATAGCGCCATATGTTATAGGTTTTACAGGTGAAGTTTTTCTTATTATTTCTTTACTACTTACATTTTATTATAATTACATTTGTTATGATTTATATAAATTTAAAAAAAATGAATTCGTTTTAAAAAAGGCCAAAAAAGTCTTTGGATATTCAATTTTATATTTATTTTTAATTTTCGTATTATTCTTAGTAGATAATTTAATTTAAAGATTGCGACTCAAAAAAATTCCGTTAGAGTGTTTTATATCATAGATGAAATATATAAGCACAAGAGATAGTTCAAAAGATTTTAATTTTGAGCAGGTTTTTATCAAAGGTTTAGCAGATGATGGAGGCTTGTTCATACCCCATTCTATTGAAAAGTTTAGCGAAGACGAAATAAAATCTATGAGCAGTCTTGGTTACAAAGATTTAGCTAAAAAAATTATCTTACCATTTATTGGTACTTTTATGTCTGAAAAAGAATTAACAGAATCAGTTAATAAATCTTATTCAGTTTTTAGAAAAGATAATGTTGTTGATTTAATAAACATTGGAAACTCAAAAATTCTTGAGTTATTTCATGGTCCAACTTTGGCTTTTAAAGATATCGCTATGCAGCTATTGGGTAATTTTTATGAATATTACCTGAACAAAAATAACAAAACTATTAACATAGTAGTAGCAACATCTGGTGATACTGGTTCAGCTGCTATAGATGCAATTAAGGGAAAAAAGAATATGAATATATTTGTTCTTCATCCTCACAATAAAATTTCAACCATTCAAAGAAAATTAATGTCAACTACCAAAGATAAAAATGTATTTAATATTGCTATAGAAGGAAATTTTGATGATTGTCAAAATTTAGTTAAAGCTATGTTTGCGGATAAAAACTTTTCTAACTCTATAAACATGTCAGGAGTTAACTCTATCAATTGGGCGAGAATTGTTGCTCAATCTGTTTATTATTTTTATAGTTACTTTTTAGCAAAAACCAATCAACCAATTAATTTTTCAGTACCTACAGGAAACTTTGGAGATATATATGCTGGATATTTGGCTAAAAAACTTGGACTACCAATTAATAAATTAATTGTTGCAACAAATGAAAATAATATTCTTCACAGAGCAATTTCTGCTGGAGAATATAAAGCAGAAAAAGTAATTCAAACGATTTCACCGAGCATGGATATTCAGATTGCAAGTAATTTTGAAAGATTAATTTATGATTTAAGTGATTTTGATTGTAAAGCAACTAAAGAAATAATGTCAGAAATTAAAGAAACTAAAAAATATATAATTCCAAATGACAAAATTGAAAAAATCCAAAAAAGCTTTTTATCAGCAAGTTTGAATGATGCTGAAGTGCTAAATATTATAAAATCAGTTTATGAAGAGCATAAAATAATAATGGATCCTCATACAGCGATAGGTTTTGGAGCTATAAATAAGGTAAAAACAGATGGATTAAATATTGTTTTAGGGACAGCGCATTCTTGTAAATTTCCAGATGCAATTAATGATGCTATAAAAATTAAACCACAGTTACCGGAGGAGCTTAAGAGTATATTGGAAGAGAAAGAAGAATATGAAGTAATATCTAAAGACTTGGAAAATATTAAAAAATTTATAAAAACTAAAAGTCTAACTTGATTCAGCCGCTTTTTTTGCAAGCATATCGACCTCTTCATTTAAAGGATCTCCTGCGTGAGCCTTAATCCAAATCCATTTAATTTTTAGTGAACTATTAAGTTCATGCAATTCTAACCAGAGCTCTTTGTTTTTTACATTTTCTTTTTTAGAAGTTTTCCAACCATTATCAATCCATTTATTTATCCACTCAGTGATGCCCAGTTTTACATATTTTGAGTCAGTATAAATTTCAACAGTTTCCCCTTTGTTAATTTTTTTAAGAGCATTAATGGGGGCAATTAGTTCCATTTTGTTGTTTGTAGTATTTTTTTCATTTCCAGTTATTTTAGAAATATTACCATTATCATTTATGATTGCAGCCCAACCTCCATCACCGGGGTTATTTAAGCAAGATCCATCAGTGTAAATTTTAATCATTATTTTAAATATTGGTTAAAAGATTTAATATTTCTATGAAAGTTTAATTTTTGAAAATATTCTTTTGGGTCTTTGATTTTAATTACTGCTTTTTTTGGTGTATTTAAATAATCGTAAGATCTTGTCAAAAGATATCTTAAAGCTGATCCTCTACAAATGGTATTAAAATGTAATTTTTCATCTTTTGTTAGTTTTCTAATCGATTCATAACCCTTGATTAATCTTGATGATTTTTTTTTATCCAAGACAAATTTGTTTTTTTTTTTATTAAAACATAATGCATTAACAGAAGTTGCTAACTCATATGCAAGAAAGTCATTTGTCGCAAAATAAAAATCAATAAAACCGTAAAATTTTTTTTTATAGAAAAAAATATTATCAACAAATAGATCACAATGTATGATGCCACTTGGAAGTTTTTTTGGCCAATTTTCTTTTATTATTTTAAGATCATTTTTCATAGTGTATTTAAGATTTTTTGATACCTTGTTAATTCTGTTGTCTATTTTAGTTAACAATTTGGACCATGATTGAACAGATAATGAATTTTTTCTAAATAATTTAATTTTTGCAGATGTTTTATGAAGCGTTGCAATATTTTTACCAACTGAAAAACAATCTTTATCGTTTAGTTGTTTTTTATCTTTTCCTTTAAGAAATGTGACAATGCATGCATTTTTATTTTTTAATTTAAAGATAAAACTTCCTTTTTTGTTTTTAATTGGCTCAGGACATTTGATTTTTAATTTTGAAAGTTTTGACATTAAGTTCATAAAAAAAGTCAGGTCTTTACTTTTGCATCCTCCGTGAATTCTTTTTTCAAAAACTGTCAATATATACTTTTTATTTTTAGTTTGAATTAGATAATTTGTATTTTCAATACCCTTTTTAATACCTTTAAATATTCTTATTTTTCCCAAATTAAATTGACTTTCAATGTAAGAAATATCTTTAGTATTTATTTTTGTAAAAACAGCCATTAGTTTAGTTTTGCAGGAATTTTAAATGTTACTTCTTCTTTAATTATTTCTATTTCTTCTATCTTTAACATAAATTTTTTTTTTAAATTATTAATAAATTCATCAACTAAAATTTCAGGAGCTGATGCTCCAGAAGATACACCTATTGCGTTACAATTTGCAATTTTTTCGTATGGAATCGGACTTTCCGAATGAATTAATTCAGCGCTAGGACATCCTGAGTTTTTCGCCACCTCGACCAATCTAACTGAATTAGAAGAATTTCTACTACCAATTATAAAAAACATTTCACATTTTTTAGCAATTTTTTTTACAGCTGCCTGCCTATTAGTTGTTGCGTAGCAAATATCTTCTTTTTTTGGTTCTTTTATTTTTGGAAACTTTTTTCTTAATTCGTTTATAATTTCTTTTGTATCGTCGACTGAAAGAGTTGTCTGCGTAACAAAAGCTAAATTTTTGTTTTCTTTATTTTCATATTTATTAACATCTTTAACGTTTTCAATTAAATCAATGCCATCTTTTGGAATTTGTCCCATTGTTCCAATTACTTCAGGATGGTTTTTATGACCTATAAGGATTATATGAGCTCCTGATTTATATAAATTTTCTGCTTCTCTATGTACTTTTGAAACCAAAGGACAAGTAGCATCAATATACTCAATATTTAAGTTTATTGCTTCTTTAGGTACTGCTTTGGGTACACCGTGGGCAGAAAAAATTACTGGTCGAGTTTTATCTTCAATTTCACTTAATTCTTCCACAAAGATTGCACCAATTTTTTTCAAACTTTCAACCACATGTTTGTTGTGAACTATTTCGTGTCTTACGTAGACTGGAGGACCATATTTATTAATACTTTTTTTTACTATTTCTATGGCCCTATCTACTCCTGCACAAAAACCCCTTGGAGCTGCTAGTAAAACTTTTAATTCCTTATCTTTCATTTTTTTCAATTAAATATTCGAGCAATATATGAGGAAAAGTTAGAGACGCCAAACCAATAAATATAACCTTCAATATTGCATCATTTAAAACGTAATAATTTGTTAAGATAGCAAGCCCAATCAAGAATATTATACTTGTAGTTATAGTTAATGGAGCAGCTTTTTTAATAAATTTTTCAGTGCCTGCTCTAAAGTTTTTATTATCTAGCTTATTTATCAGCGATACCGAATGTTTAAACGAATGTATAAAACAAAAATAAAAAGTAAAGGCCATTAAAGGAGTAAAGGAAAAATTTAAAATAAGCACTGGTATTGAGTCTAAACTTAAATATAACCATCTAATATCATTTTCATCTTTGGATACGCAAATATAAAAAAATAAAAGATTTCCTAATATCGCTACCCACATTAATATTCTATGATATTGCCATATTAAATCAGGTTCAAATTTTAACAAAAAATAATTTTCAGCTCCTAAAGTTCTAAAAATATTAATTGTTTCTTCATTATGAAAATTAAGAGGTGCTGCAATTATTAATAGCCCTTTGCACAAAAAAAATAAATTATGCCAAGCTTTTTTTTTATTTATTGCAAATTGTGAGTCTTCCTTGCCAAAATGGTAACATGCGACAATTAAAAAGATAACCAAAGTGAATGTTGGAAACAAAAACCATAAAATTATAATAAGAGATCCCAGCAAGATATAAGCAATATAAAATAAAAGTGAATTTTCTATTTTTAAAACTTTTAAAATTTTCTGCCCTTTTAAATGGTCAAGAGCACCATGTGATATACCTATAGTTAATATTAAAAAAAGACAAATTATATTAGTCATACTATTTGTTTGGATATCTTTTAAGGCTATAAATTTTTCTTGAAAGAAAAAAACAACAAACAAAATAACACTTGTAATTAAAACTATTTTTGAATGTTTTGTTAATATATCCATTTTATTTAATTAAAGCTGAAATAAAGATCCTTTTTGGCATTTTTAAAATTACAGATATGTCCTCTGCAATATTGCTTTTGTTTGATAGAAATTTAATAACAGTATCCGAAGAAGCTTTAAACATATTATAGAATATATTTGGCATTTTTTTTGGGTGTTTTTCTAAAACTCTTAAAAATATTTTGTCTAAAAACTGATATTTTTTGCCAATCTCAAATGTTTTTGTATTAGCAATATTATCGATATTTTCTCTTATATATTTGCTGTGTTCTTGGATATTAAGAAAAGTGTACCCTGTACTTAATCTAGTCATACCACCAGCCGTTCCAATATTTATTTTATTTTTTTCATTAATATTTAATGGGTAGAAAAGGGGTATAGCACCTTCTTCTTTATAAATTATTTCATAATTTTTTATTTTTAAATTTTTTTCTATATAGTTTTTTATTTGAATGTCATAATCTTTTAGTGAACCATCACTCATTTTAGATAACCAAGTAGTTTCGACTAATGCCTTATTTTTTTCAAAAGGCAATGTATAAAAAAAATGAACACTACCTTTTTGTTCACAGTCAAAATCCATTAAGTTAATTATACCATCATCAAAAATGTTATCTTTTGTTTTAATTTCAACACCACAAAAATGTTGCCAAAGACTATTATCATCAGTTTTAAGTGAAGGAACACTATTGAAAATAAATGAATTATTTGGGTTTATGTCTTTAATGTCTTTGAAAAAACTTATATTTTTGTTTTCTTTTAATTTGTTAATTATTTTTTTGTAAAATAATTCACTATCTATACTTTGATAAGGAAAATTATTACACTCAAGATGTTTAGTATCTGAAGGTAAATTGATAGAGAAATTTTTCCAATTTTTTTTTACACAATCATCAAAATTATGTTCAAAAACTTTCCAAAATGACCATGTTTTATCTCTTTTGTACTCTGTTCTCGGTTCTATAATTGCTAAAGTCTTATTTGCTAATTTTTTATGAATTTCAAGTTCATAAGCTAGTGATAAACCAGCGCATCCACCACCAATTATTATATAATCAAATTCTTTC
>CACIPW010000023.1 GCA_902588635.1 uncultured Pelagibacteraceae bacterium
ATACTTTCTAACATTCATTACCCAACAACTGACGAATATTTATCAAAATTTAAAATTTACTGCTTAATCAATGACAATAAAAAGGAAGAAGCACAATTGCAATTTGATTTAAAAAGGGAATTAGGTTTTGAAGATATTTTTTTTGAAAAAAAATTTAATTATTTAATGGGATATAATTTGTCAATTGATGAAGATATTTCAGAAAAAAATATTTTAAACTTCCATCTTTCTCACCGAACTAATCCAAAATTTGTTTTTGAACCAAATGAAAATACAAGCAAAAAGATGTGGCGTTATTTATCTACATCAAATTTATTAACAAATATTGAAAGCGTTGACTTAGAGGATAGTCAAAAAATTTTATCTATTGAAAAAGCCACGCACGAAGGTAATTATACCGAAGAAGAACTATTTGAACTTTATAAAAGATTTCAGTTTAATATTAATCAACTTTTAAGCGTAAAACAGTCTTTTAAGCTTTTGTCGGGCGCCGAAAGTAGAGCTCTTTTATATCAGGGAGTTTTGCTAAGTACTGAGGTCAAAAAAAAGCTAGAATTAATTAAAATTTTAAAAGATTCTTTTGTTAAAGAAGGTATTGATAATGCTTTCAGCAGTGAATTAGTTTTTATTTTAGAAAAAATTGAGGAAGAAGATGTTCCTTCAAATTACACTAGTTTTTATAACAAATATATAAAAAGTGAAAAATCAGTTTTAAAAAAAATTAAAATTAACAATAAAATAATTCATCAATCAAAATTGATCAATTATTTGAAAGGAGATATTGATAAAGAAAATGTGCAAAAAGATCTGAATGATATTTTAAAAAAAGCTAAAAAAAATAAAAAATATTTTGTCTCAACAAAAGATATAATTTTACTTGAGACTCTTAAATCTGATGGAATAGAATTTGCTAAAAGATATGATTCTTTATATGAGGTGGATGAATCAAATATGCCTTCTGATATTAAAAATTTAATTGAAAATGGCGAAACAGGCTTTGTTTTGTTGAGACTCGTTCAAATCCTTGGTCAAGATAATTTTGAAGACCTTGGTTCAGAAACGCTATTTTTTATTGTTAGTGCATTAAATCAACTAAATATTGACAAATTGCGAAACAAAATTCTATTAAAAGTTCTGCCTTTAAAAGTTTAAAAATTGTAATAAAATAAAGGTTATCATGTCAGTAAAGAAGATTATAACAGAACCAAACAAAATATTGAGGCGGATATCAAGACCAGTTTCAAAGGTTGGTATGCGTGAACAAAGTTTGATGGATGATATGCTGGACACTATGTATGATGCCAATGGCATAGGACTTGCAGCGATACAAATTGGTATACCCAAAAGAATTATTGTCATGGATATAAGTTGGAGTAAGGGTGAAAAAAAGCCAATGTACTTTGTAAATCCAGTTATTAAAACAAAAGATAAAGAAAAATCAATTTATGAAGAAGGTTGTTTGTCAGTACCAAATCAGTTTGCTGAAATAGAGCGACCAAGCAAATGTGAAGTGGAATATTTAAATTATAAAGGTAAAAAAAAAATATTAAAAGCTGAAGGTCTATTAGCAACATGCATTCAGCATGAAATGGACCATTTGGAAGGCATATTATTTATTGACTATTTATCAAAATTAAAAAAAAGCATGATCATTAAAAAACTTCTTAAGAATAGACCAGACAGAATAGTAGTTTAATTAATGTTAAAAAAAATTATTTTTATGGGTACACCATATTTTGCTGTACCGATTTTGAAATCTCTATACCAAAATGGTTATGATATTTCTGCAGTTTATACCCAACCACCACAAAAATCTAATAGAGGTCAAAAAATAAATAAATCTCCTATACAAGGTTTTTCAGAAACATTGAATATAGAATTTAGGATGCCATCATCTCTTAAGAACAACAAAGAAGAATACGAGTTTTTAAAAAAATTAAATCCTGATATAGCTATTGTTGTTGCTTATGGACAGATTATTCCTAAAGAAATATTAGGTTTGGCAAAAAAAGGTTTTATAAATATTCATGCTTCGTTATTACCAAAATGGAGAGGAGCCGCACCTGTACAAAGATCAATCATGAATTTAGATAAAGAAACTGGCATAAGTATAATGAAAATTAATGAGAAGCTGGACTCCGGTCCAGTATGTTGTTCATACAAAATAGAAATTAATGATAATGATAATGCTACAACTTTATCAGATAAATTATCTTTATTAGCTGCGGATAAAATTTTAGATGTTGTTGATGACATTATGGATGATAAAATAAAATTTGAAGAACAAACTCATGCAAATGCAACATATGCAAATAAGATTCATAAAATAGAAGGAAAAATAGATTGGAATAATTCCGCAAAAAAAATAATCGGCATAGTTAATGGTCTACATCCTAATCCAGGAGCATGGTTTAATTTTAAGGGTGAAAGATATAAAATTTTGAAAGCAAAAATTTCTGAAAAAAAAGGTCAAATTGGAGAAGTTTTAAGTGAAACTCTAGAAGTCGGCTGCATCGATTCATCTATTGAAATCTTAGAGATTCAAAGACAAGGAAAACAACCACAAAAAGCAAGTGAATTTAAGCTTGGATCGAAGATAAAAAAAGGATCCAATCTACAAAATGAATAGATATCAAATCTTGATTGAATATGTTGGAACAGGCTTTATTGGTTGGCAAATTCAGCCGAAAGGCAAATCAGTTCAAAAATTAATTCAATTAAAAATATCAAAACTTTTAAAAGAAAAAATAAAATTAGTAAGCGCTGGAAGGTTGGATTCAGGAGTTCATTCGCAAGGACTGTCTGCACATTTCGATACAAAAAATAAAATCGAAAATTTAAATAAATTTTTAAAATCGATCAATTTTTTTTTAAATCCAGAATTGGTTTCAATAATAAAAATAAGAAAAAGAAACCTAGCTTTTCATGCAAGATTTTCAGCAAAAGAAAGAATTTATAGATATATTATATTAAATAGAATTAGTGCTCCTTCTATTGAAAAAAATAGAGGCTGGCACATAAGTAAAAAGTTAGACTTAAAAATAATGAAAAAAGGCTCTAAAAAACTTTTAGGAAAACATGACTTTTCAACATTTAGAGCTTCTAGTTGTAATGCAACATCTCCAATAAGAACAATAAAATTTATAAAGATTAAAAAAGTTAAAGAAAAAATTGAAATAAAATTTTCATCTCGGTCTTTTTTACAACACCAGGTAAGGTCAATGGTTGGATGTTTAAAATATTTAGCAGAAAAGAAGTGGGATATCAAAAAATTTGAAAATGTTTTTCAATCAAAAAATAGGAAGAACTGTGCACCACCGGCGCCCGCTCATGGACTATATTTAGCTAAAGTTATCTATTAATTTTTATACTTTTTTTGAATTTTTTATTAATTCTCCAGCGACTTTCAGTTCTAATTATGTAACCACAGCAATTAATAGATTTGCATTTGCAAGGAAACTGTCTGTAATCAGAGTCATAACCAAAACCATAGTCACAAGTTATTTCCTCACCTTTTTTAATTTTTTTATTTGAAACAACCCAAATTTTTAAACCTTGACCCTCATAATCACAATTATTTGAACATGAGTGATTAATTAAACGTGCAGTGTTCCAAGAAACGGCTCCATCTAAATCATATCTTTTATTTAAATTAAACAAATAAATTGGTTTTGAATTATCAAATTTATCAGAAATTTCTGTTTGTTTTTTTGTTATAATATTTCCTACATATTCTATAATTTTAGTTCCTGCTTTAATATTCTTAGTTGCGTAAAGACCACGTCCATTTTTATCAATATTTGATTTTTTAATTTTATAAAACTTCATATGAATGTCTTTAATCAAAAATTTTTTATTTTCAATTAAATTCTATAAATGCATCAACATGTCTCTTAGTATCATCTTGGAGCGCTTGTAAGTCATATCCGCCTTCTAAGATCGAAACAACTTTGCCATTACAAAATTTCCTTGTGGTTTCTAATATTCTTTTTGTAATATTATAGAAATCTTCAGTTTCAAGCTTGAAGTTCGCTAATGGGTCCCTGAAATCCGAATCAAATCCTGCACTAATTAAAACATATTCTGGTTTAAATTCTTTTAATCTTTTTAAAGCAAATTCAAAAGCATTTAAATATTCCTCCGAATTTGTACCAGCTGGCAATGGTATATTACAAATATTATTAAATTTACCTTTTTCTTTTTCAGAACCTGTACCAGGGTAAAAAGGATACTGATGAGTTGATATGAATAAAACATTTTCATTATCATAAAATATGTCCTGTGTGCCGTTTCCATGATGAACATCAAAATCAACTATAGCAATTTTTTTATATTTATATTTATTAAGTAAGTATCTACCACCGATTGAAACATTATTGAAAATACAGAAACCAGCTCCTTTATTTTGTGATGAATGATGTCCAGGAGGACGAACACAGCAAAAAGCATTTTTGAATTCTTTATTTTCAACACCATCTATTGCTGCAATAATTGAACCTACTGCATCGAATGTTGCTTTTTTACTTCCAGGCGAAATAATAGTATCACCATCTAATGATGAAAAACCTTTTGTTGGAAAGGAATTTTTTACTAATTCAATATAGCCTTCATCATGAGTATCTTTTAAAATTTCATCTGTAATAATTGTTGGTTTTTTCCACAAAATATTTTTATTATTTAATTTTTTAAAGTTTTCAATAACTACAGACACTCTTGCTACTTGTTCAGGATGCCCAGGACCGGTATCATGATTTTGATAGGTATCGGAAGTAATTAAACCAGTTTTCATTTAAAAATAATTTTCTAAAATATTATAATATATTTTAGTTAATTTTTTTAAATCAGACAAAGAGACTATTTCATCAACTTTATGCATGGTTTTTCCAACTAATCCGAATTCGACGCAAGGAGCTACTTTTTTAATAAATCGTGCGTCTGATATGCCCCCTGTGGTAGATAATTTTGGTTTTATTTTTGTTATTTTTTTTATGACTTTTTGAATCATAAAAGTTGTTTTATTGGGATTTGTTATAAATGCTTCTCCTGACACCATGTAAGAAATTTTAAAAGAACATTTATTTTTGTCACAATTTTTTTTAATAATTCTATTCAGCTTTTTTTTTAAAGAATTTGAAGAATGTTTATTATTGAATCTGATATTAAAAGTTGCTTTCATTTCAGCCGGGA
The DNA here is from genome assembly GCA_902588635.1 of uncultured Pelagibacteraceae bacterium. GTDB lineage: Bacteria > Pseudomonadota > Alphaproteobacteria > Pelagibacterales > Pelagibacteraceae > Pelagibacter. Next base: position 5,188 of record CACIPW010000023.1, read on the forward strand.
TAACATTATCTGCTGTATTATCTGTATTAATTTTAACTATTTCTAGATTTGAAGGCTGAAAGTTTTTTGTACCATTGTCTAATTTCATACTTTCAATTTGACCAAGTATTCTTGTCATAACTGGAGCAGGGTTGTTAGCATCATGTGGATATGCAACATGGCCCTGTGTTCCATATATAGTTAGATGCCCCGTCATACTTCCTCTTCTTCCTATTTTCATCATTTCGCCCAATTTGTTTTGATTTGTTGGCTCCCCAACTAGACAAAAATCAATTTTTTCTTTCTTTTTTTTTAAATATTCGACAACTTTTTTTGTACCATTAATGGCGATACCTTCTTCGTCACCAGTAATTAATAAACTTATTGAGCCTATAAATTTTTTTTTTTTAAACTTACTTACAGCTGCAACAAAGCAAGCTATAGACGATTTCATATCGTTTGCCCCTCTTCCAATTAAATATTTTCCTTTAACTGCTGGTTTGAATGGATTTGTAGACCAATCTTTTAAATTGCCTGGCGGCACAACATCTAAGTGTCCTGCATAACAAAAGTTGGGACTTTTTTTACCAAGTCTTGCATAGAGATTTTTGACAGGTTTAGTATTTTTATCTTTAAATTCGAGAATTTTAGTTTTGAAACCTAAAAATTTAAGTTTTTTTTCTAAATATTTCATTATCCCAGCGTCTACAGGGGTAATTGTAGGAAATCGTATCAGCTCTTTGGCTAATAATAATTCATCAAATTTTTTCATTAATCTATTCTCTTAATAAATCATTAATAGATGTTTTTGATCTTGTTTTTTCATCTACTTGTTTAATGATTACTGCACAATATAATGATGGTGCAGATGCATTTTTTTTATCTGGAAAAGAACCCGGGACAACAACTGAGTAAGGAGGAATTTTTCCATAAGTTATTTCTCCAGTTTCTCTATTTACAATTTTTGTTGATTGCCCAATATACATTCCCATACTTAAAACTGATCCTTCGCCTACAATTACACCTTCGACCACTTCAGACATTGCTCCTAAAAAAACATTATCTTCTATTATTGTAGGTAACGCCTGTGCTGGTTCTAGAACTCCACCAACACCAGAGCCTGCTGAGATATGGCAATTTTTTCCAATTTGACAACAGCTTCCCGCTCTTGCAAATGTATCTATCATGGTACCATCATCAATATAAGCTCCAATATTAACATAACACGGCATTAAAACTGCATTCTTTCCAACATAAGAACCTTTTCTAACAGGAGAGTTTGGCACCATTCTGAAGCCTGCTTTTTCATGATCTTCTTTTGTCCAACCAGCAGTTTTACCTTTTAACAAATGTGATTTATCATACCAACTGCTGTACGGTCCGTTTAAATTTTCCATAGGATAAATTCTAAAGCTAAGCATAATAGCTTTTTTAATATGCTGATGAGTTATCCATTCACCTTTAATTTTTTCTGCAACTCTTACTTTTCCACTATCTAAATCACCAATTATTTGATTGATAGCATCTTTTAAGTTTTTATCTGATTTGGGGTTTACTTTGTCTTTTTCATCCCAAGCAGAATTTATAATTTTTTCTATACTCATAAGGTTTATGAGTTTTGTAATAGCCTAATTTCTTTAAGAAATAAAGAGAGGTTTTCAACTTTAAAATCTATAAAATCTTTGTCTGATTCTTTTTTTCCCCAGTATTCGTCATTTATTAGCCAAGCGGTAATTACGCCTCTTTCTTTTCCTATGGATAAATTTTTTGCAATATCTTCTATATAAAGAGTTTCTCTAGGATTAATTTTGAATTTTTTTATCATTAGGTCAAAAGCCTTAGCCGTAGGTTTTGGGCTGAACTCTGAATCTACAATATCAAATAACCCATCAAACAAGTCGTTAATACCTAAATGTGTGGTAATGTTATTTGCATGATCTTTGCTACCATTAGTGAAAATAAATTTTTTTAAATTTAGCTTCTTAAGCTCATTTCTTAAAATTGTATCTTTTGACATGAAAGATAAATCAATATTATGAACATATTTTAAAAAATCTTCAGGCTCAATATCGTGGTGCTTCATTAGACCATTTAAGCTTGTATTATATTTATGAAAGTAATTAGTTTGTAATTCTTTTGCTTTTTTTAGATTTAAATTTAATTTTTTTGAAATATATTCTGTCATTCGTCTACTAACCCGACCAAATACAGACTCTAGGTCTTGGTACAAGACACCATCTAAATCAAATAGAATATTTTTTATATTTTTAAGTTCTTTCATTTTCTGATTAATGTTCCAGCGCCCTTATCAGAAAATAATTCAAATAAAATTGAATGAGGTTTTCTACCATCCACAATAACCACGCCTGTTACTCCATTATTTACTGCATCCAAGCAGGTATTTATTTTAGGAATCATACCACCAGAAATATCACCATCTTTTAGCATTTTTTCTGCAACTGACGAATTAATTTCAGAAATCAAATTTTTATTTTTATCCAATACTCCTGCAACATCAGTCATAAGAAGCAATCTTCTAGATTTAAGATTTTTGGCTAAGGATCCACTGCATACATCGGCATTGATGTTATAAACTTGATTTTCACTTAATCCTATTGGGGCAACTACTGGAATACTTTTTTTTTTAATAAACTCATCTAAAAAATTAATTTTAATTTCAGTAGGGATTCCAACAAATCCTAGTTCTTTTCTTTCAGGTTTTACTGAAATTATATTATTTTCTTTAGTTGTTATAGATATAGCTTCACATTTTCTATTTTTAAGAGCATTTACAATTTCTCTGTTAAAATCAACCAAAACATTCTCAACAACTTCAATTGTATTTTTATTTGTAACTCTTAAACCTTTTACAAAAGTGCTTTCTATATTTAGTTTTTTTAACTTTTCATTAATTCTTTTTCCTCCTCCATGCACAATAGCAGGAGTTATTCCGAGTTTTGTGATAATAGCTATGTCAGATATAAAAAGATTAAAAAGATCAGGATCAATTAAAACACTTCCTCCGCATTTTATTACAATTTTTTCATTGTGATATTTATTAATGTATTTTTTAACCTCTTCAGCAGATGGACCATTAATTGGTAATATATTTTTTAACTCTTCTTTTTTAACTGATGACATCTACTTTGTTTTAACAGTCGTTTTTCTTTGTATATAATACTGTTGAATAAGTGTAAAAATATTATTAAATGTCCAATAGATCACTAATCCGGCTGGAAAAGGCGCAAGTATAACAGTTAAAAAAAGTGGAAAGAACATAAAGATTTTTGCTTGCACAGGGTCTGGTGGTGCCGGATTTAATTTTTGCTGAATAAACATGCTTATACCCATTGCGATTGGCCACGCTCCTATAATTAGGAAACTTGGGGGGTCCCAAGGAATTAAGCCAAAAAAATTAAAAACAGAAGTTGGGTCCTTATCAGACAAATCTTTAATCCAGCCATAAAAAGGCATATGTCGCATTTCAATAGTGACAAATAAAACTTTATACAATGCGAAAAACACCGGGATCTGTACGAGTATTGGTAAGCAGCCGCTCATAGGATTTACTCCTTCTCTTTTGTATAGAGCCATCATTTCTTGTTGTAACTTCATTTTATCATCTTTATGAAGTTCTTTTAATCTTGTCATTTCTGGTTGAAGAAGTTTCATTTTTCCCATCGATTTAAACGAGAAGTTTGCAAGTGGAAAAAATACTAATCTAATACAAACTGTTACCGCTATAATTGCCAAGCCATAATTACCAAGTAATTTAAAGAAATAATCAATCGCAAAGAATAATGGTTTTGTTAAAAAATACATTACACCCCAATCAATTGACAAATCAAACTTCTCAATGTTCAGGCTTTTTGCATAATCGTCAATTGTTTTAACTCTTTTAGCTGCAACAATAATTTGAATTTTTTCTTCAATAGTATCATTAGGTCCAGCTTCAGTTCCTTCAGTAGATATATAATTTATCCTAAATTTATTTTTATAATCAAAAGTTGTTTTAAATTCCTTGTTTCTTGGCGGAACAATGCTTGTAATCCAATATTTGTCTCCAATTCCAAGCCATCCTTTGGAAGCGCTTCTAGAAAATTTTTCTTCTTTAATATCATCATAATCTTCCTCAATTAATTCATCGTCTAGTGTTGCAATTGGACCTTCATGCAAAATATAAAAACCAGAAATTTGTGGTTTTTGATTACGAATTATTTGTCCGTAAGAATAAAAATTATAAGTATTATCAGATGAATTAATGACTTTTTCTTTAACAGTAAATAAAAATTGATCATCAAGACTAATATTTTTTTCAAATGTAATTCCTTGACTATTGCTCCAAACTAACTTTACAGGGTTGTTATTTGTTAGTTTGTTGTTTCCCAAAACTTTCCATTCTGTTGAAGAATTAGGAACCTGAATATTTTTTGAATTTGTAACAAAACCACTTTCAATAGAATAACCATTTTTTATATCTCTAGGATTTAAGAGAGTTACTTTTTCTTTTTTGTCTAAGCTTATTTGATAGTTTTTAAAAACTAAATCATCAATAGTGGCTCCTCTAAGAGAAATTGATCCAATAACGTTTTCATTTTCAAAAAATATTCTCTTGCTTTCGTTCAGTGCATCTTTTCTAGACATTTTAGTAAAATTTTCAGTTCCATCTAAACTAGGAGCTTCAGAATTTTCAATTAATTCTTTCTTTTCTTTTTCTGTTCTTAACTTTTTCATCTCTTCCGGTGAAGGTTGGAAAAATAACGAATACAACACAATTATTGCTAACGACAATGTGACCGCAGCTATTATATTTTTTAGTTCCATTTTATTTTAATTCTCCTTTTTTTTTAACAGGATCATATCCTCCATGTCCAAACCAAGGATTGCATTTCATTATTCTTAAAATTGATCTATATGTTCCTTTAATAAGTCCATGGGTTTTTAAACTATCAATACAGTAAGAACTACAAGAGGGTTCAAACCTACATAAATTTGGAAGAAGAGGACTTATAAATAATTTATACGATTTTATTATGCCAATTAACAAGTAGGTTATAATTTTCATTATCTAATTTTATTAAATTCTTCAAACATTGTGTTTTTTAAATCATCAAAACAATTTTTTTCTAAAACATTATCTTTAGCTAATATTAAATATGAATAATTAAAGTTTAATGCAATTTTTTTTATCGCTTGATTTAGCACATTTTTAAACAATCTTTTACTAAAATTTCTATCAACAGCCTTGGGAAATATTTTTTTTTTAGCAACAATACTTACGTTTAAATTATTAGAATTCTTTTTAAGTAATTTTTTATAAAACATAACAAAGTATTTATTTGATAATTTTCGCCCTCTTAACAATGTCTTAAAATCTTCATCTTTTTTTAAAGCAACAATTTTAATTTTCATTGGCCTTATTAAGGAATGAGTTTTTTACGACCTTTTTTTCTTCTTCTTGAGAGAGTCTTCCGACCTTTCAAAGTTGACATTTTTTTTCTAAAACCCAATTTTCTTCGTCTTTTCTTTTTTTTTGGAGCCCAAGTTCTTTTCATATATCTTTAATTTTTGTATTGTTAAAATTTTCGGTATTTATAGTGTATAAAAT
>CACIPW010000024.1 GCA_902588635.1 uncultured Pelagibacteraceae bacterium
AACAGCTTAAAATCGAATAAAGATTTGAGTTATAGAATTTTAGCACAAATTGCATCAAGCGTTCCAAAAAGAGTAAGATTTGATCAAGTTGACTATAACGGAAAAATAAAAGTTACAATTCAAGGAGTTGCAGCGAGCGACCAGGACATATTAAAGTTTATAAAAAATTTAGGTAAACAATCGTATATTAAGCAAGCATCATTATCTTCTATGAAGCTTCCAAGAAAATCAGCATCAGGAATAACAATGAAAGGATTTAGAATCTTTGTTGTGATTGATCCAAAAGGAAAAAGCAAAGGATAAAAATGGATTTAAAAAATATAGATTTAAAAAGCTTGAATATTGAAGATATAAAAAAGAAAATTTTACAATTTACTGACAAAAAAACTTTAATTAAAATTGGTATTTCAGCTGGAGCAATAATTGTTTTTCTAATAATTTATTATTCTATTTTAAATCCTCTAGTTAATAAAAAGAAACTACAACTAGATGAAATGAATAAAAAGAAACAAGAAACTGCAGAGTTTATTAAAGATATTAAAACTAAAAGAAAACAGATTAAAAAGCTTACACCTCAATACGAAAAATATTCAACTTTATTTCATACAAAAGCAGAAGTTGAAGGTTTGTATGAAGCATTAAGCTATTATGCAGGATTAAATAATTTGGTGATTTCAAAAATAGAAAAAAAAAAAGGAAAAGGAGTATCGAAAGCTGATGCGTTAGCAAAAGCTTCTAAAAAGAAGAAGAAGAAAAAGAAAAAGACTAAGAAGAAAAGTTCTGATAATATGGCTTATTACAAAATACCAGTCAATTTTGAAATAACAGGTAACTTTTTGGGTTATATCAAGTTTAAACGAGCATTATCACTATCACAAAAGATGTTAAATTTTGACAAGGAGTCAATCAAAGTGGTAAAAGGTAATACAACCGGTGCGATAAAAGTTAAAGGAACTTTAACGATAGTAGGTTTAAGCGATGAATAATAAAATTTTAATTTTAATTTTGATTTGTCTTTTTAGTCTAGGCAATGCAATTGCAGACACCGAGCAAGAAATATTAGAAAAAGCAAAAGAAATTAATGAAAAAGTAAAAAAACAACAGGCAGAAAAGCAATCAACTATTAGTGCAGAAGTAGATGGTGAAGAACCATTACCTTTAAACGATCCTTTCGTTGGTGATGCATCTCTTGGAGGCGCAACAACAATGTCAACTGGTGTAGTAGCAGGTGAAGAAAGATCAGAAATGAGTTTATATAATTTTAAACTTGTAGCTATTATGACGGGAGAATATGAAAGTTTTGTATCCTTGATTAATGCAACCGGTGAAATAGTTACTTTGCAAATGAATGAAGAATTAAGTCCGGGAGTTAAACTGATAGGATTAAATCCTGGAAGAGCTGTATTTGAAAAAGGTGAAGACTCTTATTTAGTTATAAATTTTAAAAATCAAATTCAAGAAACATCGGAGCCATTTTAATGAATTGTAAATCTCTTAAAATATTATTTTCGTTGGTTTTGTTATTATTTGTTCTTAGCGGATGTGCTGAACAAATGAAAAAAGCGAAACAAAAGAGAATATTTAAGCATGACACTCCATTAATTAAGCAAGATGTAAAAAAATTAGGCAAAATTGAAGTTGCAAAAAGTGCAGAAATGGGACCAACACCGGTTGAAGGAGATCACAAAAAATTAGAAAAAAGAAAACAAATTTCTTCTGTTAAAGAGAAAAATTATTTACTGATACCCGATGAATATATGTTGCTTAAACAAAAAGTAACATTCAAATTTCAAAACTTAGATTATAAAGAAGCAATGGGTCTTATGGCAAAAATTGGAGATGTTAACATTTTGGTAGGAGAAGAAGTTGCAGGTGCAATTACAGCTGAATTATCAGATGTGCCTTGGGATAAAGCATTTAATGCATTGTTAGATATGAAAAATTTTGCTGCTGATATCGATGTAGGTAGCAATATTATAAGAGTACATTCTCCAGCAACTTTAACATCACAAGAAAGCTATAAATCAGCACGAGCTTCTGCGGTCAGAAAAAAAGTTGAGCTTGAAAGTTCCGTTGAACCTGTAGTGTCTGAAATATTCAGACTTTATTATATTACACCAGCTGAAGCAAAAGCTACCATAACAGAATTATTTACTTCAACAGGAGAAGGATCAAATTATTCTCCAATTCAGGTAACAGAGGAAAAAACAACAAGATCTATAATTGTAAGAGGAAAAACAAAAGACTTGGATGTAGTAGATAAAGTAATAAGAGAAATTGACAAAAGAACAAAACAAGTTTTAATTGAAGCTTTCATAGTGGAGGCCACTTCATCTTTTGAAAGAGCTTTAGGAAACAAATTGGGAGCCGCTTATACCAGAAAAAGTCTTAGAGCGGGTGGTACTATAGAAGGTAGTACAGTTGGAAATCCATCTGGAAGTGAAGCAGCACTTCAAAGTACCACTGGCTCACTAGCTGACGCTGGAACAGCTGCGCAAGATACTATTTTCAATACCAATGTTGCAGGAGCAACTAGCGGAATAGGAATTTTGAAAAAAACTGGATCTGCAGTTTTAAAACTTCAAATAGAAGCGCTTGAAAAGGAAGGGTTAGGAAAAACTATATCTAATCCAAAATTATTTACTTTGGATAACCAGGTTGCTTCTATAACTCAAGGTGTACAAATACCAGTTCCTGGTAGTGGAGATTCACCTACAACATTCAAAGATGCAGCTTTAAAACTTACTGTTACACCAAGTATTATTGGTGATGGAAACGTCCTTTTAGAGGTGCAGGTAAATAATGACACCCCAGACAGAACTGACCCAACTGCAGTTGGTATAAATAAAATGGAAATAACCACAAAACTCCTAATAGGAGACGGAGACATAGTTGTAATTGGTGGAATTAAGAAAAATGATATATCTAATGCTACAGAGCAAGTTCCTGGGATGAATAAATTGCCTATAATAGGAAAAATGTTTCAAGGATCGGAAAAAATAGATAAGATGACTGAACTTTTAGTATTTATTGCACCAAGGATTTTATAATGCTTAAGATAAGTAGAGAAAGCGAAATTAATCTTATTAATGTCTTGATTGATCATGACATTATATCAGGTAAGGATTTAGCAAAAATAAAAAAAGCTAGCGCTGATGGCAACAAATCCCAACTCGATGCAGTTTTTGAACTTAAACTTACAGATGAAGACAAAATTTTAGATGTATTAGTTAAAGAACAAAATTTAGAAGTTATTGATTTAACAAAAGTTCAAGCAGTTGAAGAGGTGAAAGCAGTATTACCATCTAATTATATTAAAATGAATTTTGTTGCACCTTTCAAAGTTGATGGAAAAACACTTCATATAGCAATCTCAGATAGTTCAAAACTTGGTTTAATGAGAAACTTAAAAGCAATTACAAAAAAAAATATTGAATTACACGCGGCTAAAGTTTCTCAAATCTCAGATTTTATTGACAAACTATTAAGCGAAGGTGGAGATGTAACCACTGCAACAATCAGAGAAGAAAATGTTTCAAAAGAAAAAACAAAAACTTTTGATAGCGATCTAGGAGAAGCAGGAGAGGTTCTTGAAAAACCACCGGAAGAGGATATTGAAGCGCTAGAAAATGAGTCTGAAGTTATAAAGTTCAGTACAGCAGTTGTGGCTGATGCAATTAAATCTGGTGTCAGTGATATTCACATTGAGCCATATAGATTTAGTTCAAGAGTTCGTTATCGTCAGGACGGTATGTTGCAAGAACAAGAACAGTATAGAAAATTTCTTCACGATAATTATGGCGCTGTGGTAACTCGTTTTAAAATAATGGGTAAACTAGATATTGCTGAAAGAAGATTGCCACAGGACGGAGCAATTAATTTTAAAATAGATGGTAAAGTTGTCGATTTACGATTGTCTATTTTACCTACCGCTAGCAATGAAAGAATTGTAATGAGGGTATTAAATAAAGATGCAGGAGATATAACTCTTGAACAATTAAATTTTGAAGATGTTGATTTAAAAAACTTAAGAAAAGCAATTCATGGTACTCAAGGATTAATTCTTGTAACAGGTCCTACTGGTTCTGGAAAATCAACAACCTTGTACAGTATTCTTAAAGAAGTAAGCAAACCTCATTTAAATATTTTAACCGCAGAAGACCCTGTTGAGTATGAGCTAGATGGAGTTGGACAAGTTCAAATTAAAGATGATATAGGACTAACTTTTTCTGCCGCATTAAGATCTTTTCTTCGTCAAGACCCAGAAATAATTCTAGTTGGAGAGATGAGAGATAAAGAAACAGTTGATATTGGATTAAAAGCTGCACTTACTGGACACTTGGTTTTTAGTACACTCCACACGAATGATGCACCAAGTACAATTACAAGATTGCAAAACATGGGAACACCTGATTATTTAATTAGTGCTGCAACCCAAATGGTGTTAGCACAGAGACTTGCAAGAAGAAATTGTAAAGAATGTAGAGTTCCAGATGATGACGTTAATCCAAAAGTTTTAACTGATTTAGGTTTTTCTCCTGAGCAGGCATCAAGAGTAAAAGCTATTAAAGGAAAAGGTTGTCCAAAATGTAAAGACTCAGGTTATAAGGGAAGACAAGGAATTTATGAAATTTTAGTGGTTACAAAACCAATAAAAGAAGCAATACTTAGACAAGCAACCACTCCTGAGCTAAAGGAAATTGCAATAAAAGAAGGCTTTCAAACCATGCAAGATATGGGAAGAAGAATGATTGCAAATGGTGAACTTAGCTTTAGAGAGTATGAGCGTGTTTTGTCTAACTAATATAATAATTAATTAAAAAATGGAATCGTTTAGTTACAAAGGCATCGCAGAAGGAAAATATGTTGAAGGCGATGTAGAGGCTTTAAACCAAGAAGAAGCCTCTCATAAACTCAAAGAACAAAAAGTAATTATTACAAATTTAGTTAAATCGAAGAAAAAAAAAGACGAAGTAAAAGCAAAAAGTAAAAAAGGGGGCGGTTTTTCTTTTGGTAAAAAGAAAGTAAAGGTAGAAGAGATTTTAATATTCTCAAAGCAATTTGCAACAATGGTCAAAGCTGGACTTCCAATCTTAGAAGTGCTTTCAATGTTGAGAGATCAGCTTGAGGGTCCTGCGATTAAAGAAGTAATTGAAGATATAAGAAAAAGTCTTGAGGGAGGTGTAACTTTGTCAAAATGTTTTGATAAATACCCACAGTATTTTGACAATGTATATGTAAACCTTATTAAAGCTGGTGAGGCCAGCGGTAAGCTAGATGTTTTTCTTATGAAAATTGTAGACTCACTTGAGAAAAAAGAAAAAATTAAAAAGAAAATTAAAGGAGCATTAATGTATCCGTCAATTATGTTTAGTGTTGCTATAACTGTTAGTGCTTTTATGTTAGTTAAAGTAGTTCCGGTATTTGCAAAAATGTATGATGGTATGGGAATTGCATTACCTAAACCAACAGCAGTCATTATGTCTATGAGTGATTTTTTAAGAGGCACCGGTGGTATGTTGTTATTATTTGGAGGCGTTGGTGGTTTTTTTATTTTTAGATATTTAACAACAAAAAATGCAGCTATCCAATACAAATGGCATAAACAAGTTTTAAAGATGCCAGTATTTGGGGATATGATTTTGAAATCTTTGTTAGCAAGAATATCATTGATTCTAGGAAACCTTAGTGCAGCGGGTGTTAATCTATTGGAAAGTTTAGAAATTGCTAAATCTGTTAGCAATAATGTAGTTGTAACTGAAGCTTTAGAAAATGTTAAAAAAGGAGTTTTTTCAGGAGACACTTTAACAAAACTTTTTTTAAAAGAACCTTTATTTCCACCTACATTTAGCCAATTAATTTCAGTTGGAGAACAAACTGGACAATTAGATGAAATGTTTAATTCTGTTGCAATGTATTATGAGGAAGAATTTGATAATTCTGTTGATAACATGTCTAGTTTAATTGAACCTATCATGATCGTTTTTATGGGAATAATGATTGGCGGATTAATGATTGCAATGTACTCTCCAATATTTAACGTTGGAGCTTTAATAGGTTAAATTTTTTTTGTTAAAACAAGGTGGTTAACCCAGCCTTCTTGATCTTTTTTAAAAACAGCACCATCCATTATTTGTTTAATAAAAAAAGTTCCCAATCCTCCAGGTTTTATGTCATCCAATTTTCTGTGTTGAACGTTTCCTGGAACTACAGGCTTTCCTTTGTCATAAAAACCTATTTCTAATTGAGTGTCATTTAAAGAAATTTTTATTTCCATTCTATCGGTAGTTTTTTGAACCCCTTTATAGCCATGTTTAACAATATTTTGTGCCGCTTCTGCAATTGCTAAAACTAATTCATCTTTTAAATCTTGAGATAAATTTATTTTTTCGAAAGTTTCTCTTGAAAATACTCTAACTTCCTTGAGGCTTGCAGTGCTTACTGGAAAATCTTTTGCTTCTGATAAATTCATTATTCAAGGTTTAATATCTGTTCTAATTTTGCCATCATAATCACTTTTAAAACAGATTTACTTACTTCCTTTACGACTACTTTGGTATTTTTTTCTAATGCTTTTTGGTGACTTTCAATAAGAACAGAAATTCCAGACGAATCCATGTAAGAAACATCTTTTAAATTTAAATGAACTTCTTTTCCAGATTCTACTATAGGTAAAATTACTTCTTTGGCTTTTTCGGTAACATCCATGTCTATTTCTCCATTAAGAAAGACAGTGCTTACATTACCTTCTTCTGTAACTTTGTATGTCATAAGCGGTCATTGATAACATAAAAATTAATTATTAAATAAACAAAATTAGACCCATAATGGGCAATTTAACACTGACTTTTTACAATTATCTCTATTTTTTTTAGTATTTACTTAATAGATAATATTATATTAAATACTCTTATTATTAAATATAAAGGAAGGGCTATGAAAAATAACAAAGGTTTTACACTTATAGAACTATTAGTTGTGGTTGCTATTATTGGTATTTTAGCAGCAGTAGGTACTGTTGCCTATCAAGGTTATACAACTGGAGCAAAAAAGAATTCAACTAAGTCAAATCATGCATCAGCAGTTAAATATGTTGCATCAGAAATGCAAAAATGTTCAATGGATGAAGAGCTTGTAATGAAACAAAAATCAAGCGACACTGAAGCCGACGGTGCATTAGCTTGTGCCACTACTTATACTGCACAAGATATTTCAAAAGCAGCAGCACATGGTTTAGAAGATTTTAAAAATTCTTATGATACTGGAGAAAAAGCGGTTAAAGCTAACACAGGACTTTCTTCAGCTGCAGCAGATACTGACGTAGGATTTGTAAATATTTATGACGATGGAACAACAGTAACAATTTGGACTTGTTATGCTACACCTTGTGGATCGGACACTATAAATACAAACGAAGTACAAGTTGAGTAGTAGTATCTAAAAAAATTTTTATGACCACTAAAAGCTCGGGATTTAGTTTAATTGAGCTTATAGTGGTCGTAGCGATTATCGGAATACTTTCTGCGGTAGGTACAACATTTTACGGCTCATACACAGCAAACGCAAAAAGAACTTCTGCCAAAAATATAATGCAACAAGTTGCTTTAGGCCAAACTGAATACCTTTCAAGTTATGGCACTTATTATTATACTGAAGCAGGTGGTGCTGAATGCGTACCAAGCGACGATGGAGGTAATGGGGCTACTTCAGGTGCTATTGAAACAAACTTATTTTCAGGGGGAGATATAATAACTTCAGAAGCCCGTTTTGATATGTGTGTAGAGTCATCTGCTGGTGGTGGATATTTAATTAGAGCATCAAATGGAAGTACCAATATTACATTAGATCATACTGGGACTTGGGGAGAATATTAATATTTGTTATTAATGAAAGAATTTTTATCCAATGAAAAAAAAAATAAGAAAAAAAAAAGGAAAGGATTGGATTAAAAAGAAGTCAGAATCTTCATCTATTCTACCAGTTCTTTTTGCCATTGCATTATTGTCTTTATTTTCTGAGACGATGCGAACACTTCCTGCTGGTGCCAAAAACGAAAATTTTATAGATTTACCTTTTGAATTACCAAATTTAAATTCTACGATTTTAGAAAAGAAAATTACAAATAATATTTTATCGTCAACTAAAAAACAAACTAACTATCAAGAATCAAAAAATTATGATTTTTTAATTGAGGAAAATTTCACTATAGATAACGAATTAATTATTGCAAAAGCAGTAGAAAAACAAATTGAAAAAGTTCAACCAAAAATAGTCAGTGAAGAAATTGTAGACGCTCCAAAAGTTGAAGAAACAATTAAAGTTGCATCTACATTAAAATTAACCCAGGCTGATACTAGCACAAAAACTATTATAATTGATGGTGAAGAAAAAATTATACCAGGTTCTAATGACAAAAATATTACATATATGCAAATTTTACAAAAACCAAATGATCTTGATTTAAATTTAAAATACGCAAGACAACAAGGAAAGGCTGGAAACTTCAAACAAACAATAGCAACGCTTGAAAGATTAAATATGATTTATCCTGATAACGTTGAAATAAAATTATATTTACTTTCAGTTTTGGTGCAGGCCGACTCTCCAGATAAAGCGTTAACTATAATTGAAGAAATTAAAACTAATGAAGATTTGACACCAGAAGATCTAGAAACAGTAAATGAAATTGAAGAACAAATGAAAGAAAGAAAAGCACCTAAACTTTGGAATTTTTATGCAGATCTTGGTGGCGGTTTCATACAAAATAACAATGTTAACAGCGTTTCTAAAAATAGATTACAAGTAAGTTCTAATGCTATTGTTCCTTTCAGCTCTGCTATGCATGATAGAACTTATAGTAGTAGTTTTGGTTTAACTGCGCTTAGATCTGTAGGAGAAGCATCTTCATTTATGATTAATGCAGGTTTTTCAGATTCAAGACAAGTGGCTGATACCGCAGATGATTTTGATAGCTATAGTTTAACTTTTGCTTTTGATACAACAATAGGAAATCAAAGTATTAGCCCATACTTGTCATTAAGCAAAACTGATAACCAAGATGATGCTGACAATTTTGCTAATGGAGCTGGAATTGGAGGATATTTTCCAGTAGGCGATCGTAATTCTTTTAGTTATGGCTACGCTTACTCAGAATCTAAAAACAATCGTAATCTTAATGACACAACTGCAGATGAAACTAACGCAATTGGTCACAATATTTCTCTTGGACATGATTTTGCGTTAAATGAAATAATTTCAACATCAACAGGTCTAGGTTACAGTATTTCTGAAGCAAAAGTTGGTACAAACGACTTTCATA
>CACIPW010000025.1 GCA_902588635.1 uncultured Pelagibacteraceae bacterium
TTGAGCTATTTTAGTATTATATTGATAAAGTTTAATTTTATCTTTGCCCTTAATAACTTTGAGTTCTGATTGATCAACTCTTGCCATGATAGCCGACTTTCTTTTACAAATGGAACAATTGCATCTTGTAACTTTGCCAATACCCTTTTCAGGAAAATTAACTTCAAGCTCAACTTCTCCGCAATGACATGTAACTTTTTTTTTCATAATTTTTGCAGACTACCCTTAGTTGAAGTTATCCACAATGTAACAAAATACAGCTATTAATGTTCACGTTTTGATTCCTTTTCGATTCACTTACAGACTCAAAATACAACTTATTTGACTATATTGGGAAATTAGAGTATTAATGAGAACAAAGCAAGAACATGAAATTAACTGTACCATTTTACCTACATAAAGCTGGAGCTGGCTTTCCTTCTCCTGCAACAGATTACATAGAGGAAGATGTTGATCTTAACGTTCACCTAATAAAAAATGTTCCAGCAACTTTTGTTATACGAGTTCAAGGAAAATCCATGACCGATGTTGGTATTTATGATGGTGATTTGTTGGTAGTGGATAGAAGTTTAGAGCCCAAAAATTTTTCTACCGTAGTTGCAAATGTTCATGATGAATTAGTTGTTAAAAATTTTATTAAATCAAAAAATCAAAACTTTTTATCATCAGGGTCAAATAACACTGAAGATAAAATTATCATTAATGAAGATTCAAATGTTTTTATCTGGGGAATTGTAACTTATGTCATTCACTCAACGTACTAAAAAGATAGCCCTTGTTGACTGCAATTCTTTCTATGTTTCATGTGAAAGACTGTTCAACCCTAAGTTGAGAAATAAACCTGTAGTTGTTTTGTCAAATAATGATGGCTGTATTATTTCAAGATCAACAGAGGCAAAAGCTTTAGGAATTAAAATGGGAGAACCATATTTCAAGGAAAAAAATATTATTATTAAAAATAATGTTCAAGTGTTTTCATCAAATTATTCTTTGTACGGAGATTTATCCAGAAGAGTAATGAGAACTCTTAAACGATTTAATTCTGAAATAGAAATTTATTCAATAGATGAAGCTTTTCTAGATTTGTCAAATTTTCCTGATAACGAAGTGGAAGATATTGGCAAAGAAATCAGAAGTATAGTTTTAAAATGGACTGGTATACCAACCAGTATTGGTATCGCAAAAACAAAAACCTTAAGCAAGGTTGCAAATCATATAGCGAAAAAAAAACAATCTGGAGTTGTTAGCTTGATAGGAGTTGAAAACATTGATTCAATATTAGAAAAAGTAGAAATTAATGACGTGTGGGGAGTTGGTAAACAACTAACAAAATTTTATCATCAAAATGGAATTTATAACGCAAAACAATTAAAAAATAAATCCAATACATGGATTAAAAAAAGTTCTAATGTTTTAAGCTCAAGAACAGCAATGGAACTTAAAGGTATTTCTTGTATCGGCTTAGAAACGACAAGTTCTAAAAGAAAGAGTTGTGTTGTATCACGTTCATTTGGAAAAAGAGTAGAAGATTTTCAAGAATTAAAAGAAGCAATAGCTGGTTATTCCTTGAATGCTTCAGAAAAAATTAGATCAGAATCTTTAGTTACAAAATCAATAACAGTTTTTATTAGAACAAGTCCTTTTCAAAATCGATATGGTTTTTACTCTAATTCAAAAACAATAGACTTGCCAATAGCTACTAATAATAGCATTGAAATTGTAAAAGCTGCGATTTCTAGTTTAGAAACTATTTTTAAAAATGGTTATAGATATCAAAAAGCTGGAGTGATGTTGTCTCATTTGTCAGATTCAAATAATGAAAAAAATTTATTTTCTTCAGAAAGAGATGAAAAAATAAATAACTTAATGAAATCTATTGATAATACTAATTATCGATATGGTCGATCAACTTTAAGTCTTGCAAGTGCTGGCATTCATAAAAAATGGAATTCAAAAAGACAACATTATTCAAAAATAGATACAGCTGATTTTTATTCTCTACCAACAATAAAAGCTTCTACTTAATAAAATGGCAATTTGGCTCAACGACCGTCCAGGAGGCAGAGCCGAAACCTTTTTTTCCTATGTTGAGATATTGATAAACAATATTGCTTTGATAAGAATTAAGTTCACTTTTATTCAAAGACCATTGTTTCAATCGTTTAATATTTTTATGATCAGGAAATCTTGATGTATAAGCATACAACCACCCCCAATGACTTCCTGTGTTCGACTTGAGATCTTGAACTTTATAATTTTTAGCTGGTCCAGGTGATCTGTTTTCTTTTGCATATTTAAATACAATTTCGTTATTTTCAGTAAAATCTATAAAAAATTTAACTAGATTATGGTAGTTTTTACCTTTGAAGTCTAAATCCCAAATATTGTAACCTTGATTTTCAGCAATAATAGCTATTACAGCTAAAGCGGTCATGGCTCTACCTTGATAAAACATAGCTCTTCCACCTCTTCTCACTTCAATAGGAAGACTGCCATCTTTTCTCTGATATTTAATCGCACCTTCATAGTTTTTAAAAGCTTTTCTAAATTCTTTTTTATCATTTAATAAAATTCCCAATGACATATGAGCAACTGCAGAAGATAAAGCGTGGTTATGAGCTCTTTTTGGAGTGCCTGTCGCTCCTCCATAATTATAAGTTTTACCATACATTAAATGAGTATTTTTTTTTACAATTTTTTTAAACCAGTCTTTTATTATTTTGTCTTCCTCATCTGGTATTTCTATAACTTGCTTTGCAAAAGAATAGGCTGCTATCCATGGAGCTGCAATATATAAATTTACAGTAAGAGTATCATTCCAATGTCTGCCTTCGTGGTCTGATGGTCCTGTTCTTTTAGCAGCATTTGCTTTCGCCCAACTTAATATTACTTTTTTTACATGCTTGCACGCATCAGCATTTCCGCCGCCACAAGGAAAACTAAAATTTGAAAATCTACTGTTTGCATAATCATATCTATCGTCCAAACCATAACCTACAGGCGCTTTGACTTCTAACAGCGGAGGAATTTTGTTAAGCTCAGGACTTACATATAGTTTTGTTTGACATCTTCTCAAATTTTTAGGTATCGGAAAAACTATGCCAGGTTTATTGACCTCAGCTTTTTTTTTTATTTCTTTAAAATTTGCAAAAGAAAAAGAATTTGAAGTGAAAATTAATATTAATATTATTAATAATAACTTTTTCACTAAACAGTATTTAATTTGACACCCTTTAATAAAAAATCTGATATTTGATTGGCTACCATTTCAGCTACAACTATTGATGCTTCTGATGTAGATGCCGCTATATGTGGGGTTAAAACTACTTTTGGATTATTAAATAAAACACTTTCTTTGGCTGGTTCTTTTGAAAAAACATCTACTGCTGCTCCTGCAATTAAGTTTTCATTAAGCGCATCATTTAAATCTTTTTCATCAACAATGTTACCTCTAGCAGCATTAATTATATAAGTTGTTGGTTTCATTTTTTTATAATGCTCTTTAGTGATCATTGGTTTGCCATCTTTAGGAGCTTTGCAATGAAAACTTATAATGTCACTTTTGCTTATCAATTCATCAAAGCTTACATTTTCTACATGTGGATAGTCTTTTTTTCTAGATTCTAGCGACTTTGAATTAACTAATATTTTCATATCAAAGCCTTTAACAAGGTTACTTAATCTTACACCCACGTTTCCAAAACCAACTATACCTAAAGTTTTTTTTGAAAGTTCAGTACCTTTAATATTTTTTTTCTCCCATTGGCCTTTATGAGTTGTGTCATTAGCAAAAGGAATTTTTCTTAGTGTCGATATGATTAATGCAAACGCATGTTCTGCTGTTGCATTAGCATTTCCACCAGGAGTATTCATAACAATCATATTTTTTTCTTTAGCGGTTGGTACATCTATATTATCAACACCAGCGCCAGCCCTACCAATTACTTTTAAATTTTTTGCAGCTTCAATTATTTTTTTAGTTACTTTTGTAGCCGATCTAACAACCATCCCATCATACTCTGGAATAATTTTAATAATTTCTTCTTCTGATAAACCAATTTTTACATCAACAGAAATATTGTTTTTCTCAAAAATTTTTTGAGCAACATTGCTCATCGCATCTGAAATTAAAACTTTAGGCATTATTTTTTATTGAATTATATGCCCAATCAATCCAAGGTAATAGTGCTTTGATATCGCTATTTTGTACAGTTGATCCACCCCAAATTCTTATACTAGGAGGTGCTTTAGGATAACCATTAATATCATTGGCTACTCCTTCTTTTTCTAGAAGTGAAAATAATTTTTTCAATACTCCTCTTTGCTCTTCTTCGTTAAACTTTGTAAACCATTCGTCTTTAATTAACACAGTAATACTTGTTGAGGATCTTAATTTTTTATCTTCACACATAAATTTAAAATTATCACTTTTGCTTATCCAGTCTTCTACAATTTTTAAGTTATCATTTGAAATTTTTATTAGTCCCTTTGTACCACCTACAGACTCAACCCATTTTAAAGCATCTAATACATCTTCAACACAAATCATTGAAGGAGTGTTAATTGTGCCACCTTCGAAAATACCTTTTATCAATTTTTTCTTGCTTGCTAATCTGAATAATTTTGGAATTGGCCAAGATGGAACATGAGTTTCAAGTCTTTGAACAGCACGTGGAGATAATGCTATCATTCCGTGAGCAGCTTCTGCTCCCAAAACTTTTTGCCAAGACCATGTAATTACATCAAGTTTTTTACAATCTATATCCATAGCAAAAATTCCTGATGTAGCATCACAAATAGTTAAACCTTCTCTATCATCAGGTATCCAGTCACCATTAGGAATTCTCACACCAGCAGTTGTTCCGTTCCATGTAAATATTACATCATTTTTAAAATTTACTTTTGTTAAATCAGGAAGAATACCATAATCAGTTACGTAGCTGTTTACGTCTTTTATTTTTAATTGTTCAAGTACGTCTATTACCCAATCTTTTCCAAAATTTTCCCAAGCTAAAACGTCAACTCCTTTACACCCCAAAAGAGACCACATAGCAGCTTCTAAAGCTCCTGTGTTTGAACCTGTCATTATACCAACATGATATGATTCTGGCAGTTCCAATATTTTTTTTGATTTAACTATTGCTTCATTAAGCTTCTCTTTACAGACTTTATGTCTATGAGATCTTCCTATTGGTGTATCTTTTAAAACATCCATACTCCAGCCAGGACGTTTGGAACATGGGCCACTTGAAAAATTCGGGTTTTTAGGTTTTGTATTTGGTTTTTCCATAAAAATAATTTTCGTAGATATATTTCTTTTTAAGAAAATTTATCACTATTTTTTTTATATATATTTTTTAGAAATAAAAAATTTTTTACTCAAAATCGTATGCAACCAGTCCATCCAAAGGTTTTGGATCAAACCAGGTCGATTTTGGTGGCATATATAATTTTTTATCTGCAAAGCTTATTACATTTTTTATTTGTGTAGCAAATAAAGCAAAACCAACCTTTGCTTCACCCGAATTTACTTTTGATTCAATTCCTTCTAAACCATGAAAGCCTGCTATAAAATCAATTCTATTGTCGTGCCTAGGATCCCCAATTCCTAAAGTAGGTTCTAGTAAATAGTAGTGCAATAAATTTATATCTAAATTAATAATGTGAAATAAATTTTGATGAGGTTTTTCTTTAAGTTCCAAAGAATACCATTGTTTTTCTAAATACATTCCAAATATTTGAGGCTTTTTTGGTTTGTATGAAGAATTATGTTTTTCCACTTTAAATTTTTTTTTAATTTCTTTAATAAAGTCTTTAGGTGAATAACCATATAAATCTTTTATAAGTCTATTATAATCAAGTATTCTTGCTTGGCTTGTAGGAAAAATTGCTATCATAAAAAAATTGTATGCTTCTTCTCCAGTATGATTGGGGGCTTGATGCTGCCTAAATTTTGAGAGTTTTAATAATGCATCCATTCTGTGATGGCCATCGGCAATATAAATTCTGTTTATAGAATTAAACAAATCACGTATTTTTAAAACTTTTCTTTCATCATTAACAACCCACATCTCATGGTTATTTCCATCCATACCTTCAAAAGAATATACTGGAGAATTGATCAACTCTTTTTCTACTAAATCATTAAGTTGTTTGTTGTCGGGGTAAACCGCATATATAGGACCTATTTGCGCATTTAAATTGTCCATTTGTTTCATTCTTTTTTGTGATCTTTCAAAAAAAATTTCTTCATGACCTCTAATATGTAAATTATCATATGCTGACAATTTAGCTGTACCCATTATTCCCACCTGTGAATGGTCTTTTGTAGAAATTTTATAAATATAAAATGAATTAATTGTGTCTTTTTTTAATATTGATTTTTTTTTCATTAATTCAAATTGTTCTTTTGATTTCGATTCATTGACAGCATTAAAAACATTTAAATAGCTCCAGGGATTTTTTTTTAAATAATCTTTTTTTCCATCTTCTCCAAGATGGTCTGTACTTGCGATAGTTACAGAAGATACGTTTTCTTTAGTTGGTCTTAAAGCTTTAAAAGGGTTGATAAAATACATAAAAATTAAATTTTTTTATTTTAAATCATTTTTAAAGTAAAAAAGCTAATTAAATTTTTTTATTCTTTAATGGTATCAATATTGGAAATATTTGTTAATGAATTTTTGTATTCATTTAAATTTTCTCTTGCGGAAAGTGTAAAAATCATTGCATTCATAACAACTATTACAACTACGGGTATTATAGTAATTATAGAAATAAAATTCGAAATAAAATAACAGTAAATTAACAAAAATATTATAGACCTTAGCAGCCAGGTAAATTTAAAAACAGAAATTATTGACAGTGAATGTAGAATTAAATTTGAAAAACTCATTTTTGACGGACCAAAATATCTTGTGCCACGTATAGATGAAATTGATTTTCTATCTTTTGACACTTTGCACAACGAACCGGAAAAACTATTCCAAGTTGCTTTTTCATTAACCATTTTTTCAACAATTGATTTTGGTAATAAAGTAAAATTACCAAACT
>CACIPW010000026.1 GCA_902588635.1 uncultured Pelagibacteraceae bacterium
TGATTTAGTTAATGAAACAGCTGCAATTTGATTAATTAAACCGTCCTCATTGCCATACATTAAATCTAGATCAAAGTTGATATCTTCAGTTTTTTTTGTAAAAGAAACACCAGTAAAGTATCCAGTTGTCATTTCATTAGCAGGAGATACATTTTTATTTTCTCCGTCTGCTGTAATCTTTATAGAATTGTTAAGATTATTATTTATATTAATTCCCGCATAAGGCTGAATAACAAAACCTTTACCAAGTTCTTCTGTATATTTTACTTGAAAACCAATACCAAGCACCTGTTCAATTGCTTCATCAACAGACAGGTCTCCATCGCTAAACTTAGCAAGATATTCAGGAAATTTTTGTAAGCCTAAGGTAGATTGTACGCTTAAGTTCAATGAGCTCTTTTCGCTAGTTACTACTTCTTTTCCAAGTTTTGTATTAAAGCCAGCAAATTCACTCATTAAATTCGTGTTTATTTTTGTTTTAGTGTCCGTATCAAAATCTGTAATTGTTAAATCATTTAAACCAATCATAGGTGTAAAAGATGCTTTAAAGCCATTATTTTCATAAACACTCTTTAAACCTAACGCAAAGTTATCTCCTCCTAAGAACTCACCATTATCAAAGTCTCCGTCTTGCTTTGTATAGCCAAGAAAAATATTACTTCTAATATCTCCTAAAATAAAAGGACTTAACTGCGCTACTACACCTGACATGTTGCCTTTATAAGTTCCTTCTCTTTCTTGTACGCTATGAAATATTTTAAAGAATTTGTCTTCTGGTGCATTCCAGTTGATGTAATTTGCCGCATTAAACATACCTCTAAGCTTAGTTAAAACGTTTTCACTTCTATACTTTGGATTGTTTTGAGCTATCTCAAGATCTTCTCCAAGAACTCTTAAATATCCGTTTGTTTCAGAGTTATCAGCATCAGAATTTTTTGAAGAATCTAAAATTTCATAAGTGTCATTTCCACATAAATTATTGGTAACCGTCATGTTGGTTTTGCTATGTATCTCAATGTCCATATCTTTTTTAATGCTACAATCTAAAGTCATTTCAACAACAGCACTTCCCATATTAATTTCACCCGTGTAAGTTGCTTCTTCTTTTGTAATGATATTTGTTCCTGTTGTGTCGCTTTCTTGGACGTATATAGAATCATTAGTACCCGATATAGTTCCTGAGTTTGTAATTGTCACATCATTATAAGGTATTGAACCAGAACCAATTCTTATTCCAGTTCCACCAGTTCCTCCTGGTGCTTTAATTGTTCCCGAGTTAGTAATCGTTGCACCGCTACCAGCAGTTCCTGATCCGGATTGCGATAATTCTATAGCATTGCCATTATTAAGAGTTGTTGAAGAACTAATTGTTCCAGAATTTATTATAGTTGGACTGTAAGCATTTTCAGCGTCAATTGCATACTGAGTCTCTGATGAAATTGTTCCTGAGTTTGTTAAAGTTACACCAGTTGCTTTTAATAAATTTACCACTCCTACATTTGAAGTGTCAGCAGTTCCAGTGATGGTTCCTGAATTTGTAAAAGTATTTGTACCAGTAACTTCTCCCAAGTCTACAGCTCTTACGGTGGCAGTTATAGTTCCAGAATTTGTAAGTGTAACGTCTTCACAATAATAGCAATATACTCCCCACTTGTCAGCTGCTGTAATTGTTCCTTCATTATCTATCGCAACAGTTTCTGCACTTAATAAACTAACAGCTCCATAACTATTATCAGTTTGTATAGTTGCACCACTATAATTATTCAGTGTAAAATCTTCTGCGTGATCAAATCTAATTGCAAATATATTTGTGGCATCAATTGTAGCACCATCATAGTTATATATTTTAGTTTTTTTTGAAGTATGTATGCTATTCTTTCCTCCGTATAAAGTTGATTGATAAGAATCTATGGTGCCATAGTTTTTCAAAGTCAAACCTTCTCCAGAAGATGTTGTTGATCCATCTACACAAGTGCCACAATTTCCCATTTTAATTCCACCAATTGCAATTGAATCAGCGGACGCACTAGGGTCAGTTTTAATTATACCACCCGCTTCATTTGTTATGGTTACTTTCTCAGCTTCTATAAGTTTAATACCATAGTTATTTTCAGAATATATTGTGCCGCTATTAGTTATTTCAAGACTTAATGCACTCTGTCCTTTGATAGCAGAATGGTTTGTTGATTGAATAGTTCCTGTGTTTGTGATTGTTACACCTTGATCCTGTTGTGCATTGACAGCATTCTGACCATCATAAGTTATCGAACCACTAACAATTAAATCATCATCGTCCTCACAATTTAATGTGGAAGTTGTAGTGCCCGAAATTGTTGTATCGCACGGTCCAGCCGAAGCAGAACCGCTATAAAAAAGTGAAACTAGAACTAAAAGTATCAATCTTTTCATATTTTTTAATTAGATTAGCTTATTAAACCCACATTGGGGAAAAAGATTGATTGTACCTATTTTAGGTTGTAATCTACCTAGTTTAGGGAGAATAAAAACTACAATGAGCAATGAAAAAAACACAATAGGCGTTAGTAAAGTCATTTCTTTAGAAGCAGCATCAAAGAAAATGGCTTTAAAGGAGCCGCTTTTTTCAAAAGGACTTTACCACTGGGTAATGTTTATTCTCTCTTTATATACAAGAGTACGTGAAAAATTAAATATAGACTACGAATCTTTCGTAATACTTCAAGTTGTTGTTAGTCATTCGCTTTATGAAATAAATAAATCAGGAGACAAAACATTTGCTGAGCTTGAAGAGCAAATGACAAGTATAACAAGAAAAAAAAATATAAAGACTAGCAAATTAACTTTTGCAAGTATCGCAGAAGTTTTGCAGCTTCCAAGAGAAACAGTAAGAAGAAAAGTAATTTCTTTAAGTAAAAAAGATATTTTAACTTTTAATACTTATGGTGGGATTAAACTTGGACCATCTTACAAAACAATTTACAAAGACTTTGTAAGTCAAACTACTTTAGATTTAAGTTCTTTGATGAAGAAGTGGGAAAAGTCGGGCGCACTACAAACATTATTGGAGTTAGATAAATAATTATGAGCAAATTGTTTTATGGACTGTATGATTTAGCAAACTCTGCTTACACAATGATCATTATAACATTTGTAACGTCAGCTTACTTTGCAAATCAAATTGTTGGTAACCCACAATTAGGTGCAGCATACTGGCAATGGACCGCGGGAGTTTGTGGAATTGTAATTGCACTCACTGGACCATTCATTGGAGCACTAGCTGACAAAAAACCAAAAGGAAAAATAAATTTCTTGCAAATTTTTACTTTACTTTGCATTCTAACAACTTGTTTGTTTTGGTTTGCAAAACCAAACCCAAATTATATTTTATTTACTTTAATTATTTTTTTTATTTCAAACTACTGTTACGAAGTTGGAACAATATTTTACAATTCATTATTAAAAAAATGTTCAGATGAAAATAATATTGGAAAAACTTCTGGGTTTGCATTTGCATTAGGTTACATTGGATCGATACCAATACTATTATTGGTTTTGTATTTTTTTATTTTACCAGAAACAATTCCTTTCGGTTTAGATAAAAATAATTTCGAACACATAAGATTCATTCCATTGATTGTTGCGTTCTGGTTTTTTATTTTTTCTTTACCAATGATTGATTATTTTAAAAAAAAAATATCTTATGAAGAAAATGATGACACAACACCACTAGCTAAAAAAATTATTGAAATAATTTGGCAAAATAAATTTACATCAGTTGGAAAATTTCTTTTAGCAAGAATGATTTATTCTGATGCGTTAATTGTATTGATTGCAGGTGGAGGTGTTTATGCTTCAGGAGTTTTTAATTTTAACTCAAGTGATTTATTAAAACTTGCGATTGCTGGAAACATTGTTGCATTCCTCGGAGTTTTAATTGGTGGATACCTTAATGATAAATTTTCTTCTAAAACAATTATTTTATCTTGTATTGCCGTACTAACGTGCACAGTTGTTTATGGATCACTGATTGCTCAAACAAAAAGTGAATTCTTTTACAATGTAATGGTAATTTCTTTTTTTATTGGCTCTATTCAAAGTGCAAGCCGTGTAATGATGACAAAACTATTATCTAAAACAGATTTAGGAAAAGGTTTTGGTTTGTTTAGCTTTTCTGGAAGAGTTACTGCTTTTGCAGGACCATTAATGGTTGGAACTTTAACTTATTTATATTCTCAAAGAATTGGTTTCTTATCTGTGTCATTTTTTTTTGTTATAGGATTTTTATTAATGATTTCAGTTAAAAATGTTTAATTGTTTTAAAAAATAATATTTTAAATATTTTTCTATTAAGAATTGAATTTTTTAAAAATTTAGTCCAAATTTTAATTTTTTGTTATACAACTTATAATATTTGTCAAATTTATGGGTAGCAAAGGCCAAATATCTACAATTTTTAGTTTAAAATTTTATTTATTTAAAAAATTTATTAAACTCTAACACAATTATTATTTACTCTAACACAAATTATCTATTTGAGATTGAAAAATTAAAAAACGTTGATTTTACTATCTTTTTTAAAAAAATATAAATTTCATAAACTCTAACACAAATTCAAAAAATTAAAAAAAACAAATTGTGTTAGAGATTTTGCTTTTTTGTGTTAGAGATTTGATAAAATTGTTAAAAAAAAATTTTTTTTACCTAAAATCAGTAAAACTAATATAAGTATTGATTTTAATAATTAAATTGACTTTTTAACCTAATTTGAGCATACAACTTCTGATTATGTGTTAGACAATTTTATAATTTGTGTTAGAGATTTGAATGTTTTGTGTTAGAGAAAATATATTTTATTTAAAATGAGTGAAGAAGATAAAGATAATATAAAAAAAGAAGGTGACGTTAAGGTTGATGAAAATCAACCTGTAGACGAAAATAAACCTACTGAACCAGAAACCGGTGAAAGCTCTGGAGCGCCAGAAGATAATAAAGAGAAATCTCAATCAGAAGGTGAATCCTCAACTAATATTAATGAAAAACCTGAATCTTCTGCAGAAACAGCCCAGGAAGTTGAAAAAAGTTCTGAAGAAAAGAAAGAACATGAAGTAATTCATAAAAAAGATGGCAGGCTACATATATATATAAGACAAGATAAGTATAAAGGTGAGTTAAAATCAAAAAATTGGGTTGGTAGACTTTATATTGATGGAAAACAAAAGATTTCTTCATCAGGAACTCCAAATATTGAAGAAGCAATACCAATATTAGAGAAATGGTTTGATGATATTCAGGCAAATAAAGAAAAAGAGACTGTAGCTCCTCCAGAAACAACTGAGGCACCAAAAGAAGAGCAACCCGCACCAACACCACCACCGGTTACAGAAGCACCTAAAGAGGTTGCACCTGTTGTACAGAAAACTCCAGAACCTGCGGCAGCACCAACACCAAGCAATGAACCAACAGAAACAAAAACCGCTTCAAGCTTTTTAGATAAGTTAAAAAACATTAAATTAAAAAAACCATCTTTTGCTGGTGGTATTAAAATGCCAAAAACACCTGCGATGGGCAAAGGTAACTTTAAAAGTAAATTAGATAATTTTTTTAAATCTAAATTAGGAAAAGCTACCGCCCAAGGAGAAGAAATACTTGGAGTAGAGATTACAAATAAAGAAATAAGACTAGCTCAAATATCAGCCAACAAAGCTAATCAGTGGGTATTAGAAAAATTTTATGTTCACAAAGTGGATTTACCAGACGACGCAGTTGTTTTAGAGAATGCAGATAAACTAGGTGGAGAGTTATCGATTGCAATTCAAAAATCAAAAATCACAACTCCTAATGCAGCAATTGCTATTCCTGTAACAAGTGCAATTATTAGAGTTGTTACAGCACCTTTAATGAAAGATGAAGAGTTGCAAAAAGCTATTGAAACAAATTCACTTTGGGAAAATTTAGTTCAATTAACAGACAACTTGGATGATTATTCAATATTTCATCAAGTAATAAATAGAAACCAAAAAGAAAACACGATGGATATTTTATTTGTTGCATCAAAACTTGCAGATATAAATAGTTACACATCAATTATAAAATCTAGTGGACTTAATGCAGTTATAATTGATGTAAAATGTTTTGCATTAAAGTCTGCCGTTGATCAAATAAATCAAATTTCAAAAAAAATAGAAGATACGAATTTAACTGCCGTTTTAGAATTTGGTCTTGATGAAAACTATCTTATGATTTTATATGATAATAACCCAATAATTACTGATATATTTTTAAGGGGTCAAGACAGACAAATATTAAAGCAGTCAGAAAATCAAGAAGAGAAAGAAGGATTGGTTAGAAGATTTGTTACTCAAGTAAAACAAGCAGTTCAAGATTTTGAAACAAAATATGAAAAAAGAATTAGAAATATAAAAGTTGTTTCAGATTTAGAAAATATTGAAGATTATTTGTCTATCTTTAGAAAAAATCTTGTAAATATTGGATTTAAAACATTTGATCCAATTGATGGTTTGAAAATTCCTCAGCAATTAGAACAACAGATTACTCTAACTAATAGATCATATCTTTCAACAGTTGTAGGACTTGCGTTTAGAAAGTTAGACGTATTTGGGTATTATAAATTTGTTACCGCGGTAAAAAATATAAACTTACTGCCAAATAGACAAGGAATGGCTAAGCAAAAGAAAATGAAAGCTATTTCTA
>CACIPW010000027.1 GCA_902588635.1 uncultured Pelagibacteraceae bacterium
AATAAGATATTAGTGCAATTAAACCTATTTCCATATTTAGATTTTAAACAACTCTTCACCTTTTACAAAAGTATTTATGACTTGACCTTGTAGTTTTTTATCATCTATACAGGTATTTTTTGATTTGGAGACAATTTTTTCTTTTTTAACAATCCATGGTTTGTAAATGTCAACAATACAGAAGTCTGCATCGTTACCGATTGATAAATTTCCTTTATTAATTTTTAAAATTTTTGCAGGGTTGCTTGTTAATAGTTCAATTATTTTGAATAATTTTACTGAACCATTATGAAAAAGCTCTAAAGATAGTGGTAAAAGAGTTTCTATTCCAGAAGCTCCAGTTGCAGCCTGTGAAAAAGTCAATCTTTTCGATTCTTCATCCTCTGGTTTATGATCAGAAACAATAACATCAATCAAGTCCTTATTAATTGCTTTTATAAGTGAAACTCTATCGTCTTCAGTTCTTAAAGGCGGGGATAATTTTAAAAATGTTCTAAAGTCACCCACGTCATTTTCGTTTAGTGATAGGTTATTAATTGATACACCTGTTGTAAAATCTACCACTTCCTTTTTTTGGTTAATTGCATCAACAGATTTAGAAGATGAGATCTGAGAAATATGGTACCTACAATTAAAATCTTCTAATAAAGTTAAATCTCTTTCAATAATAACTTTTTCAGCAAGATCAGGAATCCCTTGTAGTCCTAATTTTGTGGCAATAATTCCATCATTGACCATTCCATTTTTTGATAATTCAAAATCTTCAGCATGCTGCATAATTAAACAATCTAAATCATAAGCCGATCTCATTATTCTAGCCATGAGTCTTGTATTTTGAATAGTTTTTGTTCCATCTGTAAATCCAATAATTCCCTTTTTTTTTAACAAACCAAATTCGGACATATTTGTACCTTCAAGATTTTTTGTTAAGGATGCAGCGGGAAAAATATTTATTTTGGCTTTATCTCTACCTCTTCTTTTTAAAAAATCTACTATAGAGACGTTGTCAATTACCGGAGTAGTATTTGGCATTGTAACGACAGACGTAACACCTCCAGCAATTGCCGCATTGCTTAATGTCTTAAAGTTTTCTTTGTACTCATATCCAGGTTCACCGACAAAAACTCTCATATCAACCAAACCTGGAAAAATATATTTTTCTTTAAGGTCTATAAATTTTTCCCTTGAAGGAATATTGTTTTTATTCACTTTTTTTCCTATTGCTTCAATTTTACCTTCTTCATTAACTATCAATCCGCCAATTTCCTCAATTGAATTGTGGGGATCTATTATATTAGCATTAAGTAAATATTTTTTTTTCATTATTCGCAAAAAATTTTTAAACAAGCCATTCTAACAGCCACTCCTAATTCAACTTGTTCTTTTATTACACTTTTGTTGATGTCATCAGCTAATTTTGTATCTATTTCTATTCCACGGTTCATTGGTCCTGGATGCATGATTAAAGCATCATTTTTAGCTTCATTTAATTTATCGGGCGTTAGTCCATAATATTCATAGTATTCTCGGTTAGACGATAAAAATGAACTTGTCATTCTTTCATTTTGTAATCTAAGCATCATAACAATATCACAATCCTTTAATCCTTTTTTCATATCGGAAAAAGTATTAACCCCTAGTTTATTAATATCTTTTGGAAGTAAATTGGATGGAGCCACTATATTTACTTCAGCGCCCAACATGTTTAACAAATAAATATTCGATCTCGCTACTCTTGAATGAAGTATGTCTCCGCATATTGCAATTCTTAAACCTTGTATTTTATTTTTTCTATCAATAATAGTTAAAGCATCAAGCAATGCTTGAGTGGGGTGTTCTCTTCTACCATCACCAGCATTAAGCACAGCGCAATTAACTTTCTGAGATAAAAGATTACAAGCTCCAGAGTCTTGATGTCTGATTACAATTATATCGGGATGCATAGCATTTAAAGTCATTGCAGTATCAATTAATGTTTCACCTTTTTTTATTGCAGAGTTAGTAATATTCATCGACATGACATCTGCACCAAGTCTTTTACCAGCCAACTCAAAAGAACTTTGTGTTCGAGTAGATGGCTCAAAAAATAAATTGATTTGAGTTTTACCTTTTAGAATGTCAATTTTTTTGTTTTTGCTTTTATTTAATGAAATAAATTTTTTTGCTTCAGATAGTATTAAGTTAACATCAGAAATTGAAAGATCTTGAATACCTAGGAGATGTTTTTTTGATATTTTAATAGCTTTATTTGAATTTATTGCCATTAAAATTAACTCTATAACTATTAATAGATATTATTGCAAGTATTAATTATTTAAATAGTCAATTGCTCCTTGAAGTATAAAAGCAGCAGCATTTTGGTCAATTTTTTTTAATTTTTTTGAAATATTCACATCAAGTTGACTAGACAAATTAAAAGCTCCAACTGTTGATAGCCTTTCATCCCATAGGAAAACTGGTAAGTCAATAGATTTGGATATATTAATTGAAATGTCTTTAACTGATCGAGCAGAGGATCCAGATGAACCATCCATATTTATTGGATTTCCTATCACTATTCCCTTAATATTATTTTCTTTAATAATTTCTTTTAATTTATCTACAAGATGAGTTGTGTTAATTCTGTCGATTGTTTTAAAAGGTGTAGCTATAGACTGTCTTTCATCACATATTGACACACCGATTCTTTTAGAACCCAAATCTAATCCAATTAATCTTGTTTTAGAGGTTTGTTTTTTTTTAAACTCTTCAATTGTGATCATATTGTATATTTTATACTTAAGTGGTACTTTGCAATAATTTAAATATCATATGACAATTGATCTTAAAACAGTAAAAAAAATTTCAAAATTAGCAAGAATTTCGGTTGATGACGAAAAAGCTAAAAAATTAGAGAGTGACCTAAACTCAATATTTGAGTTTATTGAAAAATTAAATCGATTGGATACGTCGAAATCTGAACCTTTGACCTCAGTTGTTGATGCTAAACTTCAACTAAGAAAAGACGAAATAAAATCTCAAAATATAAGAGATCAAATTTTAAAAAATTCACCAGATGAAAATAAGGACTTTTTTGTAGTACCTAAGGTGGTTGAATAATGTCAAATATTATAGACTTAACATTAGTAGATTTAGTAGAAAAGATTAAAAAAAAAGTTTTATCTTCTAAAGAAATTACTAAAGCTTACATTGAAAGAGCTGATAAATCGAAAAAGTTAAACACTTACATCACTGAAGATTTTAAAAACGCATTAAAAAAGGCAGATAATTTTGATAACAGTCCTGATTTTGACAAAAAGCTACCAGGCATACCTATTGCAGTTAAAGATTTGTTTTGTACAAAAAATTTAAAAACTACAGCAGGAAGTAAAATATTAGAAAACTTTATTCCAACATATGAATCAACTGTAACAGATAATATTTGGAATGAAGGAGGTATTCTTTTAGGAAAACTTAATTGCGATGAATTTGCAATGGGTTCCTCTAATGAAACTAGTTTTTTTGGCAATGTACAAAGTCCTGTTGGTGAAAAATTAGTACCAGGTGGATCGTCAGGAGGCTCAGCTTCTGCTTTAGCTGCAAAACTAACACCAGCGACAATAGGCACTGACACAGGTGGCTCAATACGACAACCGGCATCATTTACCGGTATTGTAGGTTTAAAACCCACTTACGGAAGTTGCTCAAGATATGGAATAGTTGCTTTCGCATCATCTTTAGATCAAGCTGGTCCTATGACGCAGGATGTCAAAGATTGTGCTTTGCTGTTTAGTATTATTAGTTCTTATGACAATAAAGATTCAACTTCGATAGATTATAAACGAGAAGATTATTTAAAAAAATTAAATAAATCAATTAAAGGAAAAAAAATTGGAATACCAAAAGAATATAGAGTTGATGGAATGTCTAAAGAAATTGAAGATCTTTGGCAAAAAGGAATCAATATTGCAAAAGAAGCGGGAGCTGAGATCGTTGATGTTTCTCTACCAAACACAAATTATGCTTTACCAACTTATTATATAGTTGCTCCAGCCGAAGCATCATCAAACTTAGCAAGATATGATGGTGTAAAATATGGTTTTAGATCTAAGGGAAAGAATTTAATTGATATGTATGAAAAAACTAGATCAGAAGGTTTTGGTAATGAAGTTAAAAGAAGAATAATGATAGGCACATACGTTCTATCTTCTGGCTATTATGATGCGTACTACCTTAAAGCACAAAAAGTTAGAAGATTGATTAAAAATGACTTTGATGATGTGTATAAAAAAGTTGATGCAATTTTAACTCCATCAACTCCAAGTTCTGCATTTAAAATTGGTGAAAAAACAAATGATCCAGTTTCTATGTACTTGAATGATATATTTACTGTTCCAATAAACCTAGCAGGACTACCTGCAATTTCAATTCCAGCTGGCCATGATCAAAAAGGTTATCCTTTGGGCTTACAAATTATTGGTAAAGCTTTTGATGAACAAAATATTTTAAATATTGCTTATTTCCTAGAAGAAGAAATAAATTTTAAAAATAAAATTAATGATTGGTGGATATAATGTCAAAAAAACAATCTGATTACACAATTAAAAGAAATCAAAATGAATATGAAGTTGTTATTGGTTTAGAAGTACATGCTCAAATATTGTCAGATTCAAAACTTTTTTCTAGCTCACCAACTAAATTTGGCGCAGAACCAAACACTCAAGTAAGTTTAGTTGACGCAGCATTTCCAGGAATGCTACCTGTTATTAATGAATTTTGTATTAAACAAGCTGTAAAAACTGGAGTAGGGTTAAAAGCTAAGATTAACAAAAGATCAATTTTTGATAGAAAGAATTATTTTTATGCTGACCTTCCGCAAGGTTATCAAATTTCTCAATACAAAGATCCAATTGTTGGTGAGGGTTCAGTTATACTTGATTTAACATCAGGAGAAAAAACTATTGGTATTGAAAGACTACATCTAGAACAAGATGCAGGAAAAAGTATTCATGATATAGATCCAAAAAATACTTTGGTAGATTTAAACAGATCAGGTGTAGCTTTAATGGAAATAGTTAGCAAACCAGATCTTAGATCTCCAGATGAGGTTAATGCTTATATAAAAAAATTGAGATCAATTATGAGATATCTGGGAACTTGTGATGGAAATATGCAAGAAGGTTCTTTACGTGCAGATGTTAATGTATCTGTAAGAAAAAAAGGTGAAAAAAAATTTGGGACAAGATGTGAAATTAAAAATGTAAACTCAATTAAATTTATGCAAATGGCTATAGAATATGAAGCAAATAGACAAGTTGATGCAATAGAAGAGGGTGAATCTATAGATCAAGAAACAAGATTGTTTGACATAAAAAAAAATGAAACTAGATCGATGCGTTCTAAAGAAGATGCGCACGACTATAGATACTTTCCTGATCCAGATTTATTACCACTAGAGATTAGTGATGATTTTATTAATGACATAAAAAAAAATATTCCTGAGTTACCAGATGAAAAGAAAAAAAGATTTATAGAAAAATTTAATTTATCAGCATACGAAGCAAATATCCTTGTTTCAGATATAGAAACTTCGAAATATTTTGAAGAAGTAATAAAAAATTCTGATGTTAAACTATCAACAAATTGGATAACCGGAGAACTGTTTGCTTTGTTAAATGATAAAAATTTAGAAATATCAAAAAGTCCAATTAGTGCAAAAAATTTATCAAAATTAATTAATTTAATAAAGGACGGAACTATATCTGGAAAAATTGCTAAATCTGTTTTTGAAATAATGTCTATAGAAGACAAGAATCCAGCTGATATAGTTAAGGAAAAAGGCCTTAAACAACAAAGTGACCCTAAAGAGTTAGAAAAATTAATTGATAAAGTGATTAATGACAATCCAGATAAAGTTAAGGAATATAAGTCTGGAAAAGAAAAATTATTTGGTTTTTTTGTTGGACTAGCAATGAAAGTTTCTGGCGGCAAGGCAAATCCACAATTAATAAACGATATTTTAAAAAATAAACTGAAGTAGGATGAGTTCTAACATCAGCATTAATAAAGAAATAGAAGAATATATTAACAATCATTCTTTAAAGTTAAATCCAATTCAAAAAGAAATAATTTTACACAATGAAGTTTTAGGAGAAATCAAAAGAATGCAAATAGCAGTTTCTCAATGTCATTTTTTGCATTTATTAATTAAAATTTCTAAAATTAAAAAAATACTAGAAATCGGAACATTCACAGGTTTAAGCACATTATCCATGTCTCTAGCCTTACCAGAAGATGGCCGACTAATTGCTCTAGATAAAGACGAAGAAACAAATAAAATTGCATTAAATTTTTTTAAAAAAGCTAAACAAGATAGTAAAATTCAAACAATAATTAGACCAGCTTTAGAAAGTTTAAAAGTTTTTAAAGAACAAAAAGAAAAATTTGACCTTGTGTTTATTGATGCTGACAAAGAAAATTACAAAATTTATTACGAGGAATCTTTAAATCTAATTGATCAAGATGGTTTAATTATAATTGATAATGTTTTATGGCATGGTGAAGTACTTGATAAAACAAAAAAAGACAAAATAACCACAAGTATTAGGGAGTTTAATTCTTATGTTAATAGTGATAAAAGAACTGAAAATTTAATA
>CACIPW010000028.1 GCA_902588635.1 uncultured Pelagibacteraceae bacterium
AATTTATTGTATGGACTTTTGTCAGATTGTAATAATGGGATGAGTCTTTGTTCTACGTCTTCAGCTCTCGCTTGAGTATATTGAAAAGAACTTCCTTCATCTGTAAATCCTATAACCAAATAAGCGCCCCTATCCTCCATTGGAAGTAGCTCTTTTTTTGTAAAATTGTATAATAATCCAGAACCAACAATCATAAAAATAACAAATAAAGAGATTATTTTTTTTTTATCTAACCAAAATTTTAATGTTTCTTTATAAAAGGTTAAAAAATTATTAAAAAATTTATCAAATTTAATAACGAAAAAATTTGTCTTTGTTTTTTTATTTAAAAATTTACTACCCAGCATAGGTGACAAAGTCAGCGCAACAAAAGACGAAACTACTATTGCAAAAGATAGTGCAATTGCTGTTTCCTTGAATAAAGTTCCAGCTATCCCTTCTATAAAAATTAAAGGAAGAAAAACTGCTATTAAAATTAGTGTAGTAGCAATAATTGCAAATGTTATTTGTTTTGAACCTTTGTAAGAAGCAACCAAAGGAGATTCTCCTTTTTCTATTCTTCTGTATATGGCATCAGTCATTATGACCGAGTCGTCAGTTATTATACCTATTGCAAGTATGAAGCTTAATAAAACAAATATATTTATTGATAAATCAAATAAATAAAGTCCTAAAAATGTTGCAATTAAACTGACTGGCAATGCAATTGCTGGAACAATTACTGCCTTAAGATTTCCTAAAAATAAATAGATTATTAAAACAACTAAAATGAATGCAATAATTAAAGTTTTATAAACTTCATTAATTGCGGCGCCAATATAATTTGCTCTATTAAAAGCAATTTCTAAATTAAGATCTTCAGGTAAACTTTTTTTAACTTCTTTAACTCTTTTTTTAATTTCTTTTGAAAGTTCTACGGTTGAGGCACCACTTCTTGCATAAATGCCAATTCCTACAGTTTTGAGATTTAATGCATCTTTACTTTGTGATCTAAATAGAGCTTTTTCAGATACTGGTCCAAACTCAATATTCGAAATATCACCAAGTCTCACTACATTATTTTTATCTTTTTTTATTGGTAATTGTTTTAGTTGTTCCAGATCATTGTATGATTTGTCTAAATTAATTGTTAAATCAATATTGTTTGATTCTAATGTTCCAGCAGGCAAACTAACATTCTCACTTCTTAATGCATTTTCAACTTCTTGTATCGTTAAATTATTAGCAGCTAGTTTAATTGGATTTATCCAAACTCTTACACTTAATTCTCTTAGCCCACCAATTCTAATTCTTCCAACATTTTTTACACTTGAAAATTGATCTACCAAATATCTTTCTGCATAATCTCCAAGCTCTAGATCGCTCCAAGAAGCAGAAGACAAAGCAATCCACATGGTTGTGGTAAATCCTGCAGCTTGTTTAAGTATTTGAGGAGGGTTAGACTCAGAAGGCAAATTATCAACCACTCTTGCAACTCTTTCTCTAATATCATTTGCCGCATCATCTAAATTAATATCTGTGTCAAATTCAATATTGATAGTACTTTTTCCATTCTCAGATTTAGAATCAATATTTTTAATTCCTTCAGCGCCACCGATCACATCCTCAATTACCTGTGTTACTTCTTCGTCAATTATTGGTGCCGATGCAGATTTATATTCAACTTTAATTTGAACAACAGGGGGTTGTATGCCAGAAGGTAGCTCTCTTACTGGCAATTTCCAAAAAACAAATAAACCAAATACTATTAGTATAAGAGACATTACCCATGATACTACTGGTCTTCTTATGCTTACTTCAGTTATATACATTTAATTGTTAATTGGTTTAATTTTTCCTTTTGGATTAATTTTTTTTAATCCTTCAGCTACAATAATATTTCCTTCAGCTAAACCATCTAGGATTTCAACAAATCCTTGGTCTCTACTTCCAATTTTTATTTCAATTTTTTTTACAGAATTATCCCCCAAAACCTTGTAAACATAAGCTTTATTACCTTCTAAAATTATGCTTGTATCTGGAACTCCTAGGGAGTTTCTTTGGTTAAATTTTACAGTCACCTCTAACAAAGACCCAGGAATTAGTTCAAATTTTTCATTTTTAATTTTTATTCTTGTTAAAATGCTTCTCGTTTCAGCATTAATTCTGCTAGATACACCTTCAACTTTTCCAGAGAAAATTTTATTTTTATTTCCAGAAAATTTTGCTTCAATTGGAAGGCCTTTTTTTAAAATAGGAGCAAAAGTTTCTGGTATTTTAAGATCAGAATAAATAATCGAACTATCGTCCAATGTTATAATTATTGAATTTTCAGATCCCAGAGTATCTTCTGTAAGTCCTCTATATCCAAGCACACCATTAAAGGGTGCAACTATACTTCTATCTTTTAGTTTGACTATAGTTTCACCTTTTTTTATGTAATCTTTAAGTTTCAATTCAGAATTTAATTCATTTTTTTTTATCCTGAAAGACTCTGTTTTTTTTGAAATTGCTGTTCCAAAACTTTCAATTTTTTCAGAAAAATTTTGATTTGATACTTGAGCAACTATGATTCCCGGAGGAGGTCTTTTGCTAAACTTTTTCGCAAAGTGAGAACCAATCATAGTTCTCGCGATGATCACGCCGGCAATAATTATAAAAATTATTAAAATTATAGATGTTATTTTTGTAGATCTTTTCATTTTTATTTATTTATCATACCATATTCAGCCCAAGAGCCATCATAAACGGCAGGCAAATACTTATCATTAATCATAGAATAAGCCAGGCTTAAAACTGCAGCAGTAATTCCAGAACCACAAGAAAATACTACATTATTGTCATTAACAATTCCAATTCCAGCAAATTTTTTTCTTAAAGAATTTTTATCAAGAAATGTTTTATCTTCTTTGTTAATTATTTCGCAAAAAGGTAAGCAAATTGAGTTTTTAATTGAACCACTTTTTAATCCTGGTCTAGGTTCCTTTTCCAATCCTAAAAATCTATTTTTTACTTCTTGCATCAACAACTTTGAATTTTTTTTCTAATATATTTTTATCTATTTCTTTTTTTGTTTTTACCAAGTGTTCATTTTTTTTTGCTTTGTAATTAGTTTTATTGTGATCGTTAATTTTATTGGTTATTTTTTTATTTTCCTTTTTCCATTTAAAAAAACCTCCATCTAAAATTGATACTAAATTTGGTTGGTGACCAAAAAAAATAAATGTATACCAACATCTACAAGCGCTTACCACATCTGAATTGTCATAAATTATTATTTTATCAGAATTTGAGATTCCTAAATTAGATACAATTTTTTCCCAATCTTTTTTATTTGGTAGCATGTGAGGAATTTTAGTATTTTTATTTGAGAATTTGTCTATGTCAAAAAAAATAGCATTTTCAATATGTTCTTTTTTGTACTCTTCAAAACCATTTCTATCGGTGTTTGGCATATGCCATGAAGAGTCTATAATTTTAACATTTGAAAGATTTTCACTTAGCCATTGAGTTGAAACAATGCTCATTACGAATTTCTTTTTTGAATATATTTTTGATGATATTCTTCTGCTTTGGAGTAATTTTTTTGCTCAGAAATATTTGTTGTGATTTTTCCATTATATTTTTTATTAAAGATTAATTTAACTTCTTCTGCAATTTTTTTTTGTTTATCATTAAAAAAGAAAATTTCACTTCTATATTGTGTTCCAACGTCTGGACCTTGTTTATTAAGTGTAGTTGGATCATGCATTTCAAAAAATTTTTTTAATAAATTTTCATATGTTAATATTTTTTCATCAAATTCTATTTTTACAACTTCCGCATGATTTGTTGATCCGCTACAGACTTCTTCATAGCTCGTTTGTTTGGTTTTTCCTCCGCAGTAACCAGCTTCTGTATTTATAACTCCATTTAATTTAGAAAATTTTTCTTCCGGACTCCAAAAGCACCCCAGCGCTAATATTGCTATTTCCATTGATTATTATTTTAAATTATCTAAAAGTTATTCTTATGTTGTCTAAAAATCAATTGGGCTTTTTGTACATGTTTCTTTCCATTTGTGCATTTTCAATTATGGATCTTATTGTTAAATGGTCAGAACACTATCCACTAGGAGAAGTGTTATTTTTTAGGGGTTTTTTTGGATTATTATTTTATTTTTTTGTAATTCCTAGAGAAAGACTTAAAGACTTTTACTATACAAAAAGAGCCGGATTACATTTCTTAAGGTGTATTTTTGGATTGATAGCTCTTCTGGCAATTTTTACAGCATTAAGAAACTTACCTTTAGCTACCGTTGTAAGTATTTCATTTGCTGCACCAATTTTTACTACAATTTTTTCAATTTTTTTTTTAAGTGAAAAAGTTGGTTTTTTTAGATGGTTAGCAGTATTTGTAGGCTTTATTGGAATTGTTATTATAACCGAACCGGGCTTTAGCTCTTTAAACATTTATTATGTTTATCCTATTATTTTTTGTTTAGGCTTGTCTTACGTAGCTATAGCAATCAGGCAATTGTCAACAACTGAGCCAGTATGGTTAATATCTCTTAATTTTTCAGCCGCTATAACACTTGCAAGTATATTTACAATACCTTTCGGCTGGATTATGCCAAATATGAAAGACTTAGTTTTGTTATCTTTCATAGGAGTTTTTGGTGGTGTTGCAAATTTGTGGTTGAGCCAATCCTATAAATTTTCAGAGGTATCTCTAGTAACACCTTTGAAATATTTAGCTTTAGTTTTTGCAATAATTTTTGGATTTTTTATATGGGGCGAAATACCAACATTTAAAACTTTAATAGGTGCATTGCTGGTTATTATTTCGTCTGTGATTATTTTTAGAAGAGAAATTGTTTTAAAAAAACAAGTTTCAATACCCAGACATGACTAACCCCCCCCAAGTATTGGAATACAGCAAAAAGCCATTTATCAAAAAAAGATAAAGTAATGAAAATTCTTATAAAAAGATATAGAGATAAAATTTTAACTACAAGAAAAGATGTTTTTTTTTCTTTGTGCAAAAGCATAATAGGCCAACAAATTAGCGTTGCAGCTGCAAATTCTGTGTTTGTGAAGTTTAACAAAGCTTGTAAAGGAAAAATTAATCCTAGAATGATTAAAAAAATTAGCACACAAAAACTTAAAAAATGTGGTTTAAGTAGACAAAAAGCAAGAGGAATAAAAGAGCTTTCGCTAAAATTTTTAAACAAATCATTTAATCCAAATTTAATTAAAAATATGAGTGACGAAGAGGCAATTATTTATCTTTCCAATCTAAGACAGATTGGCAGATGGTCCGCAGAAATGATACTAATTTTTACTTTTAATAGAGAAAATATATGGCCCATTCAGGATATAGGTTTATTGAGAGCAATATCTAACAATTATAAAAAAAAATATTTACCTCCAAGAAATTTTGTAGAAAAATTAAAGAAAAAATTTTCACCTTACTGTTCTGTTGCTACTTGGTATTTGTGGAGATCTATAGATGATGAACCAATACAGTACTAAGCACTTTTTAGTTTTCAATCCACTTTTTTAATTTATCTTTATTTTCTAATATATATTTTGGCAGTAAATTAATATCAATTTTACTTAGTTTATTTCCGCTATTAAATTGATTTAAACGTTGGTCTATCTTTAAATTATAAATAGTTTTTTTTTGTTCGATAAAATTTTTAATTTTATCTATACCTATTGGGTTTAATTCATATTCTCTATGGTGTAGATAAGACTTTAGTTTTTTTTCAATTTCTTCTGGAGTTTTTAAATAAGAAAAATGCCAACCACCATTATCTACAAACTTTATATT
>CACIPW010000029.1 GCA_902588635.1 uncultured Pelagibacteraceae bacterium
ACTTAATGAAAGAAAAAATAAATTATCAGATCAATTAAATACACTTGAGAAACAGCCTCAAACGCAAGCCGAAAAAAAAGGCCAAATTTCAGAAAGCTTAAGATCTGCAGAAAGTGAAAATAATGAAAACCAAATTTTAATTGAAGAATTAGAAAATAAAATAAACTCTTTAAGATCTGAACTTAATGAAATTCAAGAAAAGACCATACAAATTAGAGAAAGAAAAGCAAGTTCGGGGGCAACAATAGAAGGATTAAAAAAAAGAAAAGATGACTTGTTAGATAGAGTAGATGTTGAGTTAAATTTAAATGAAAATAATATTCTTGAAAATTCTGATCTAAAAAATATTGAAGAATTGCCTGATGCTGTCAGTCAAGAAGAAAAATTAGATGAAAAAAAAAGGAAAAGAGAGAATCTGGGCTCAGTAAATCTAAGAGCTGATGAAGAAACGAACAAATATGAAAAAGAAATTAAAAAAATGGAAAAAGATAGACAAGATTTGGTAACAGCAATTATTAAATTAAAAGAAAGCATTAATGAACTTAATCAAAAAGGAAGAGAAAGACTCTTAGAAGCCTTCGAAAAAGTTAATAGAAAATTTAATGAAGTCTATACAAAGTTGTTCAACGGAGGAAATGCAAAATTAGAGCTTGTTGATGATGAAGATCCATTGGAAGCAGGATTAGAACTTTTGGTAAGTCCTCCTGGAAAAAGATTACAATCTATAACTTTATTGTCGGGCGGAGAACAGGCCTTAACTGCCTTATCTTTAATTTTTGCAGTATTTTTAACAAACCCTTCTCCAATTTGTGTATTAGATGAAGTTGATGCACCTTTGGATGATGCTAACGTTACAAGATTTTGTAATCTACTAGAAGAACTGACAAAAATTACTAATACAAGGTTTATAATTGTAACTCACCACGCACTAACAATGTCAAAAATGGACAGACTATACGGTGTAACAATGCCTGAAAAAGGTATTAGTCAAATCGTTGCTGTTGATTTACAAAAAGCTGAGAGCATGGTGGCATAAAATGTATGCCTAAAGACACGTTCAAAACTCGCTTAGAGATTGCAAAAAATAAAATTTCAAAGAAAAAATTATTTGATAATAAAAAACCCTCTTCTTCTATTGGAACTGCATTCAAAATGAGCACCGAATTAGTGTCAGCCGTAGTAGTTGGGACAATTATTGGGTTTATTTTAGATAAAACCTTTGGTACTAAACCTTGGTTAATATTAATTTTTTTTTTCGTGGGAGTGATAGCGGGCATTATGAATGTAATCAAATCTGCGAAAAATATGCAAAAATAGAATAAAAAATATGGCAACAAATCCAATGCATCAATTCGAAGTTCACAGAATTGGTCCAGAAATTAAAATAGGTGCGATAGATATATCTTTTACTAACGCAAGTTTATTTATGATTATCAGTTCATTTGCTATTTTGTTTGTATTCAACTTAGGATCAAAAAAAAAATCCATTATACCAAATAAGATGCAACTTTTAGCAGAATTAAGTTATACATTTGTTTCTAAAATGATCAGCGATACAGCTGGTTCAAAAGCAAAACCATATTTTGCTTTTATATTTTCTATTTTTATGTTTGTTTTGTTC
Source organism: uncultured Pelagibacteraceae bacterium (assembly GCA_902588635.1). Taxonomy (GTDB): domain Bacteria; phylum Pseudomonadota; class Alphaproteobacteria; order Pelagibacterales; family Pelagibacteraceae; genus Pelagibacter. The sequence goes on from CACIPW010000029.1 coordinate 1,622, forward strand.
TGTAATATGTTTGGCATGATACCTTACACATTTACTGTAACTAGCCATATTATTGTAACTTTTATGTTGGCTTCATTTATATTTATTGGAGTAACAATCATTGGGTTTATTAAACATGGTTTAGGTTACCTAAAATTATTTGTACCCAGTGGAGTACCAGTAGTGTTGCTACCATTGATCGTTGTTATTGAAATTATTTCTTATTTAAGTAGACCGATTAGTCTTTCAGTTAGATTGTTTGCTAACATGATGGCAGGTCATACTATGATGAAAGTTTTCGGAGGCTTTGTTATAAGTCTCGGAATTATTGGTGGATGGCTTCCACTGGGTTTTTCGGTTGCTTTAACTGGTTTGGAGATACTAGTTGCTTTTCTTCAAGCATATGTTTTTGCAATTTTAACATGCATCTATTTAAATGATGCATTAAATTTACACCATTAATTAACATAAGGAGGATATAATGGAACTAGAAGCAGCAAAAATGATTGGAGCAGGATTAGCAGCAATAGCTCTAGCGGGAGCAGGTGTTGGGATTGGAATTATTTTTGGAAATTACCTTTCTGGTGCAATGAGAAATCCGTCTGCAGCACAAAAACAATTTCCTAATTTATTATTAGGATTTGCTTTAGCTGAAGCAACGGGTTTATTTGGATTAGTTGTTGCATTGATTATTTTATTTGCATTTTAAGGTTAATGATCAAAAAAATATTTTTTCAGACAATATTTTTAAGTTTTCTATTTTTAATAGAGGCTTTTGCAGCTGAAAGTGGAGGCATGCCACAGTTAAACCCGGAATTTTGGGTTTCCCAAATTTTTTGGTTAACTATAACATTTGGAATATTGTACATTGTGCTCTCTAAACTTATACTTCCAAAGATTAGTAATAATCTGGAAATAAGAAAATCACAAATTTTAGAAAACATTGAGACAGCAGACAAACAACGTAAAGAAAGTGAAGAAAAAATAAAAGAATATAATAAAATTATCCAGGATAATAAAATTAAAGCTAAAAATTATTATAACCAAGTTAGAGAAAAAATACTTAAGGATATTAATAAAAAAAAAGAAAACTTAGATAATGATCTTAGTGAAGAAATTAAAAAAGCAGAACTGGAAATTCAAAATCTCAAAAATAAATCTCCTGAAAAAATTACAAAAATTGCAATCGAAACTTCAAACGATTTGATAAAACAACTAATTGGAGTTGAGGTAAATAACAGCAGTATATCTGCAATTGTTGAAGATTTATCAAAAAGAAAGAAGAGTGAGTATTATGGCAATTGATGCTTCTTTCTGGGTAGCAATCTCATTTGTAATTTTTTTTGGTGTGTTGATTTATTTAAAAATACCTCAAAAGATCAATGAAGTTTTAAACAAACTTATATCTGATATTAAAAATGAGCTGGATGAAAGTGAAAAACTTAGATCAGAAGCAAAAACTTTATTAGATAATGCACAAGCTAAACTAGATACTGCTGAAAAAACAAGTAAAGATATTTTAGATCAAGTAAAAAAAGAAAGCGAAAATTTAATTATTGAAACAAATGACAAATTTCACAAAAATGCTGAACTTAAGAAAAATCTAGCAGAGAATAAAATAGCGCAAATGAAAGAGGCGGCAATTAAAGAAATTAAAGATACATCTATAAAAATTGCAATAGATTCTGTTAAAAAAATTATAACTACTGCAGTTGATAAATCAAAACTTGATAATCTTTTTAATAAAAATTTAGAAGAAACTAAAGCTGCACTAAAAAAAATCAATTCATAAATTCTCTTACAATTTTTCAAAAAAAATATAAATTATCCTAATGAAATCTATAGTTATAGGTTCTGGGTTTGGAGGCATTGCTGCGGCTTTAAGACTTAAAGCAAAAAATCACGAAGTTACTTTAATAGAAAAACAAAAAGACTTAGGGGGAAGAGCAAGAGTATTTAAAAAAAATGGATTTATTTTTGATGCTGGCCCAACTGTAATAACAGCACCATATCTAATTAATGAGTTGTTTGAATTGTTTAATAAAGATCCAAAAAACTATATTAAAATAACTCCTCTTAATACTTGGTACAGATTTATTTTTGAAGATGGAATGAAGTTTGATTATTCAGGAAATGAAGATCAAATGAAAGATCAAATTGAGAAAATAGATAATAATGATGTTAAAGGTTATGAAAATTTAGTTAAATTTACAAAAAAAATATTCGATAAAGGTTTTTTAGAATTGGCCGATGTTCCATTTGATGAACCTCTTTTTATGATGAAACAACTTCCTGCTTTAGTTAATCTTAAAAGCTATAAATCTGTTTACTCGCTTGTTTCATCTTATATTAACAACGAAAAACTAAGACGTATGTTTAGTATGCATCCACTTCTTGTTGGTGGAAATCCTTTCACAACAACATCAATATATGGATTAATTCTGTATTTAGAAAAAAAGTGGGGAATACATTATTCCATGGGTGGAACTGGTGAAATCATTAAAGGCTTAGAAAAATTGATGGTTGAAGAAAATATAAAGATCATAAAAGGTTCAGAAGTTACAAGTATTAATTTAAATCAAAATAAAATTAAAAGTGTACAGCTTAATAATCAAAATGAAATTGATACTGATAACGTTGTTTGCAATGCAGATCCTCATGCTGTTTATGAAAAATTATTAGAAAATAAAAAAACAAGCACTATTTTCAATTGGAAAAAGAAACGAATGGAATATTCAATGGGATTGTTTGTATATTATTTTGGAACTAAAAAAATTTACGAAGATGTTGAACATCACACAATAAAATTTGGCCATAAATATAAAGAACATTTATATGATATCTTTGAAAATAAAAAATTAAATGAAGATATAAGTTATTATTTACATAGACCTACAGCCACAGACAAATCAATGGCTCCAGATGGACATGATTGTTTCTATGTTCTCGTGCCAGTTCCAAACAACCAATCAAACATAAATTGGTCAGTAGAAGGAGATAAGTTAAAAGAACTTGTAATAAAAAAAATGGAAAATAGTTTATTGCCAAACCTTAAAAATAATATTGTTGAAGAATTTTATTTAACACCTGATTACTTTGAAAAAGAACTTAATACAAAATATGGATCGGGATTTTCTATCCAACCGAAATTTAGTCAATCTGCATATTTTAGGTTTCATAATAAATCAGAGGTTTGTGATGGATTGTATTTCGTTGGAGCAGGCACTCATCCTGGTGCTGGAGTCCCGGGTGTATTGTCCTCAGCAAAAGTTCTAGATAAAATCTTGTAATGTCACAAAATTTTTTATCAATATATGCAAAATCATTTAATTGGGCAGGATTTTTTTTGCCAAAAAAAATATATCTAAACAGTTCTGACTTATATGATTTTTGCAGAACACTAGACGATATAGCAGATCAAGATATAGATTTGGAAGTTAAAAAGAATAATTTTAAAAAATACAAAAATGATTTTAATAATAAAAATTTAACAAATCCTGCAATTAAAAAAATATATAGTTTAATCGATAATTTTAAAATTTCTCCTAGCGTAGTTCTAGATTTATTTGATGGTATTGAATCTGATTTAAAAGAAAACATAAAATTAAATTCAAATAAAGAACTACTTGTTTATTCATATAGAGTTGCGGGAACAGTGGGTTTAATGATGGCTAAAATATTAAATGTTAAGTCAAAAAATTCATTTAAGTCAGCAATAGATCTTGGGATTGCCATGCAACTAACAAATATTTCAAGAGATGTTGTTGAAGATGGCAAAAGAAATAGAATTTATATAA
>CACIPW010000030.1 GCA_902588635.1 uncultured Pelagibacteraceae bacterium
CACTAATTAGAAGTCCAATTTTAATCTCACAATCAGGTATCGGTAGTGCAATAATTCTTAGTGCCCCACTAATATTAACTACTTATGCTTTAACATTTATTGTTATGGCTGGACGAGGAGGCGTAGACTTGTCTATTGGTCCTTTTATGGGTTTTATAAATGTTAGTAGTATCCAATTATATGCTCATGGATATTTACAAACATCTATTGGTTGGTTCATTTACGCTATTGCCATGGGTTTAATTTGGCAATTTTTTTATGCTTTAATTGTAGTTTACGTGAGAGTTTCACCAATTATTGTTGCATTGGCAGGTTATTTAGCATTCACAGGAATTAATCTTGTTATTCTATCTCGTCCAGGCGGTATTGCTCCGGATTGGTTAATACCTTGGGGAGAAGGCTTTACAATATTTAATGAAGTGTTCCTTCTGTTGATTTTAGCAACAATTTTATTTTATATCATTACTCACACAGCTTTTTGGGGTCATTTAAAGTTAATGGGTGCAGATGAGCGAGCAGCTTTTACTAGTGGTGTTAAAATTAATTGGGTAAGAATAGTTGCACACTTAATAGCTGGAATTTTTGCTGCGTTATCTGCAATATGTTTTACTGCACTGGTTGGCTCCGGGGATCCTATACAAGGAACAAAATATACTTTATTAGGAGTCACTGCTCTTGTTCTAGGCGGAGCTAGTCTTGTGGGTGGTCGTGGAGGCGCATTTGGAGCCATTTTAGGTGCTGGAAATCTTTATTTAATAAATTATATTTTAGTTACTTTTAGATTTGAAAGACTACAAAGCTTTGTCTCTGATTTATCTTATGGAGCTGTCCTAGTTATTGCTTTGCTTGTAAGTCTTATACTTCCTTACGTACAAAGAGTAACTAAGGGATTATCTGTTATGGTTTTTTTCATTCTTATGTCTTTTGCTGGATTGTTCGTAGTAATTCATCAAGTTTATGATCAACCTATTGTAGTTGAATCTGAATTAAAACAAGACATAGACGAAGCTTCTAAATCTTACAAAAGAGGCACTAAAGTTCGTAAATTGGACGCAACAGGAAATATCATTGTTGAAGAAGGTGAATCAGGAACTACTACAGGGACAGGGACAAAACAAGGTGGCTCACTAGCTGGACACTCTGTAGTTCAGTTAACAGAAACTCCTGGGACAATAATGCTTTATGTAATTATTGGAGTTGCAGGTCTTGCTCTGCTTCTTTATCTTCTCTCAGTACATCGAAGTCCTTCTACCATATCCTTCGTAGTCATTGTTGCCATAATAGTTGCGGGGTTAATATTTGATCCTGAAGATAAGGAAAAAAATTTACTAAAAGATACTGAACAGATAAGTTTGCAATCAAATCAAGTTAGCAGTATTGAAGCTTCGTCTCCTCAATATTTTAGCCTTGAAAAAATTAATTATTCAACAAACATCTCAGATGCTGCTCTTATTTCTGGAACGACATATAGTATAATTTATATTGCTGGAGTTGTTCTCCTTGCTTCTTTAATTGTTATAACAATGCTACCTCAATTTAGTAGCCGTGCGAAATCAACTGCTATGCTTTTTTTTCTTGCTGCTTTATCAATGATTGTTTTGAAAGGCGTGTCTTATAATAATTTAATTGAAAGTACTAGCCAAAGCTTCTTTGGCATACAAGGTTATGGTGTTATACTAACCATACTTTTGCTCTTTATTATAACTGCACCATTCGTTCATTCAAAAATAAAAAACCTTACAAATGTATATGTTTTTGGAGCTGGTGTTTTAGCTATTCTTGCTACTTACTTTGTTGGAGGAAATACTTTTATTCCCAATGATCCAAATTTGTATCAACCTCAAATTATAAGTGAATTAAACATTGGAGATATCTCACAAATAAAATATGGAGAGCCAAAAAGGTTTTTTTATGAAATTACAAGAAGTGACTATTCACAAATAGCTTTTAGTATCCTTGCTGTTTTTTTATTACAGTATTTTTTATTTTTAAATATGGGGCATAAAGGTAGTTACAAACGATTTGCACCATATATGTATATAGTTATCTTTGCTTCTCTTTTGTGGTCTACAATGTTTTATTCTGTTGGATATTCATTTTACAAAATTATAGCTGTATTTGTTATCGGTATACCTCTTACTCCTTTAGTTTGGCAATTCATGAGAATCTACAGAGAGAAAATAGCTAGAGATAGTCAATTAAGTCAATGGGAAGAAGTGAAATAAAATGAAAAAATCAGCTTTTCTGTTCTTTAAAGGTTTAGGATTATTATTTGCAATCTTGTGCGGTATAGGTACCGCGGTGTTAGGTTGGTATGATGGTGCTGACTGGATGAACATAGTCGCATATTCAATAGCAGTAACTGGATTAATATTATGGGGATGGTATCATTTTTCTGTTAGATGGATTGATAGCGATTTAAAACAAAATATATTTACTAAATTTCCAAAAGAAGAAAAAGAGATAGATAAAGAACATGAAGAAAATTTCTTCTTCAAAACTATTCGTGAGAACAAATGGAAAGTGTTATCTTTTATTTTATTAATACTTATTTTTATTTTTGTTTCATTTATTGCCGAAGGTTTCTTTTCTGGCCGTACCTTAGTATCTTTTTTAATATTCCTAGGTTTTATCATATTAATGGGAGTTGTTGGCCAATACATTACCACACAAAAAAGTGTATTCATTGGTATTTGTGTTTTAATTGGATTATTTATATTAGGATCTCTTACCATAAGTGGATTTCTATCGCTTCTTAACATGAAAGCAATGTTGGTGTTTGCGGCATTTTTAGGTTTAGCTACAGTGGGTCAAACATTTGTTGCATTATTAGGTGGTCTTGATTTATCAATTCCATTTTTAATAGGGGCATCCAATGTTGCTCTGATGTCTTTAATTTCTAAAGGCGTGCCTCCATGGTTAGGTTTGGTTGCTGTGTTAATATTAGGTCTAATAATAGGATTAATAAATGGTATCTTAAGTTTTAGACTTCAAGGTCAAGCTTTAATACTAACTTTGGGTGTTGGTTTTTTTGTTAAGGGAGGCGTTCAAATTCTTGTGGCTATGGGTACTTTTTCAGCTGGTACAGTTTTTGGTGTTGTGCCTGAATGGATGAGAAATATTGCTTCTATGAATGGTAAATTTATTGGACTTCCTATTCCTCCTATTATTTTAATTTGGATTGTCGCTTCTATAATTATAATTGTTGCTCTACGTTTAACTAAATGGGGAAGAAATCTTTACGCACTTGGAGGTAGCAGGTTGTCTTCATCAAGATTATCTATTTCTGAAAGAGGATATTGGGTTGGTGCTTATGTAATTAGTGGTTTTTTTGCATCTCTAACTGGTGCATTGCTTCTTGGTTGGAGTGGAGGAGGTTTTATAGGAGTTGGTGATACATATTTATTTTTAACGATTGCTGCAGTTGTTGTTGGGGGAACTTCTTTGTTAGGAGGTTATGGTGGATATGGATTAAGTGTAATTGGAGTTTTAATTTTACAAATAATTACAACAGTACTAATTGGTTGGGGTTTAAAATGGGAAGCACAACAGTTTATATTAGGTTTGCTAATTATACCAATGGTTGCTCTATATGCTAGATCGCCACATATTAGGTCACAAATATAAATTTAAAAATAAAAAATTAATCGTAATAAAACATTGGTGCTTTTTTCCAATCCTGCCAAGAAACTGGGTCGTGGCCCCACACAACTTTCGCATCATGTTCTTTTGCAACTCTTCTTAATTTCTTAACTGACTCAGCTGCATCAGATGATGATGCTACAAGTCCTGGTAAACATTTATCGCACCAATGATCTCCTGTATAACAAGCATCACCAGTAAACAACATATGGCCAGTTTTTGGAAGATTAACCAATACAGATTGGTGGCCAGGAGTATGTCCTGGTGTAAATATTATTTTTATAACACCATCTCCATAAACGTCATAAAAATCGGTTTTTTTACCTTGTAAAAATTTCCAACGAATATTTGGTTTATCAAAGTCTGCTCTAATGTAGGCTGGTTGTGAAAACCAGTCAGGGTTAAATGCATAATCATATTCTAGTCTTTGAGTGATATGAGTAGCATTTGGAAAATGCCCTATGGCCCCTGAATGATCCAAATGAAGGTGTGTTTGTATCACATACTTAACATCTTCGGGCTTTGTATTCACTGTTTTTACCATATCTTTGCACCATTCTGATGCTTTCATCACAGGGTCATAAGCCTCTACAACATCGCCCCAATGTTTGTGTTTGTCTAAAGCTGCTTCTATCGGCATTCCACCGTCAATTACAACATCTCCTTCTGGATGTTTTATTAAAAACCATGGCACGGGTATTTCGTAAGGTTCTTCACCTTGATTCATTTTTATAAATTTTAATTTTGTTTTTATTGATCCTGTTTGAAACATATACAGCTTAATACCGGTGTTGAATTTTGTTGTTTGTTCAAAAATATCTTTATCTTTCATAACATTATCCTACCAAGCAGATTGATAAATGTTAAGTGCGTCTGTCTCAGTTAATTTTCTTGGATTGTTAACCAATAATCTAGTTTGCTTCATTGCATCTTTTGCCATTTTTTCACAGGCATCTTTTGGAATATCAACTTCTCTTAACTTCTGTGGTAAACCCAGTTTTTTTGATAAATCTTCTAACTTATCAATAAATTCTGCACATACAGCTTGGGCGCCTTTATTTATATCCAATTTTGGAAAAACATATGGTGCAAGTTCAGCATAACTATTTGCAGCTTTTGCATCAACACTGTTAAATCTTAGAACGTATGGCAAAACTAGTGAATTTGAAAGTCCGTGAGAAATATGAAAAGTTCCTCCTATAGGGTAAGCTAGAGCATGAACTGCTGCTACC
>CACIPW010000031.1 GCA_902588635.1 uncultured Pelagibacteraceae bacterium
ATGAACTAAATGATATGAAAAATCAAGATGATTCAAGTGAATCTTCAGATAAACAAGAAAAAACAAAACAAGATGAAAATCAAAATGGAGTAGATGGAGATTACGATTTTGACCAATTCCAATTATTTGACACGGATTCAAATAAACAAAGCTCTGAAAAAGTTATTCAAAAAATAAATACAAATATTAATGATAAAGATTATAAAGTTTTTACAAAACAGTTTGATGCTATTGAAAAAGCAGAACTTTTAGAAACAGATGAAGAAATAACAAAACTTAGAAAAAATTTAGACCAACAACTAATCTCATTCCAAGATCTGATAACAAAGCTTGCTAATAAGCTACAAAGACAACTCCTTGCAAAACAAAATAGGGCATGGGAATTTGACTTAGAAGAAGGACTTTTAGACAGTTCAAAATTACCAAGAATAATCATTGATCCATATAATTCACTTTCTTTTAAAAAAGAAAAAGACTTAGACTTTAAAGATACAATTGTAACTTTGTTAATAGACAATTCAGGATCAATGCGTGGAAGACCAATAACCATTGCTGCCTTATGTGCAGACATTTTGTCAAGAACATTGGAAAGATGTGATGTTAAAGTTGAAATTTTAGGTTTTACTACAAAAAATTGGAAAGGTGGAAAAAGTAGAGAAGAATGGAATAAAAATAATAAACCAAAAAATCCTGGTCGCTTAAATGATCTGAGACATATAATTTATAAAAGCGCTGACAATCATTGGAGACAATCAAAAAAAAATATAGGGTTAATGCTTAAAGAAGGTTTGCTTAAAGAAAATATAGACGGCGAAGCAATTTCTTGGGCTTACAATAGATTGAAAAAAAGAAAAGAAGAAAGAAAAATTTTAATGGTGATTTCAGATGGAGCTCCTGTAGACGACTCAACTTTATCAGTAAATTCTGGTGATTTTTTGGAAAAACATTTAAAAAAGACAGTAAAATTTATAGAAAATAAATCAGATATAGAAATACTTGCAATTGGTATTGGACATGATGTATCCAGATATTATAACAAAGCAATCAAAATTACAGACGTTCAAGAATTAGGAGACGTAATGATAAGCCAGTTAAGTGGTTTATTTGAAAATAAAAAAAAACTTAACTAAATTTTTTTTAGGTCTTTATTATTCCATTTAATTATCACTTCCGCACCATTAATTTCAGAATTTTTAAAAAATATTTTTGCAAAATTTTTTTCTAAAAGAGTCTTACCAATAAACGTGCCAAGCCCTAGTCCGTATTTAGAAATATGTTTGCTATCTTTTGTTCTTATATATGGTTCACCTAATCTTGCTTTGTCTATTAAATCTTTTGGGAATCCAGGACCGTCATCTTTTATAAGAACCTCTGTTTCTATTTTATTGCTTCTTAAAAATATTTCTATTTTATTCTCACTAAATTTATTAGCATTTCCGATGAAATTCCTTAACCCATATACAATTTCTGGTGATTTATAAGATTTAACTTTATGTTTAAATCCTTCTAGATTAATAAAAAAATTTTTACCACTGATTTCTCTATATGATCGAACTATTTCTGATATATAAATATCCATAGAAATTTCATTATCTAAAAACTCGTCTTCAATCATTGGATTTAAAGTTAGTTTTTTAATTATTTCACTACATCTATTGCTTTGACTTATTAATAAATCAAGGTCATTTTTAATCTTATTATTAGTACCAAATTCCTTTTTTAGTTCTTTAGCGGTTAATAAAATAGTTGATAGTGGTGTACCTAAAGAGTGCGCTGCAGCAGCAGCTTGCCCACCTAAAGAAATAAGTTCATTTTCTTTGGCCATAATTTCTTGCATTTTATCATAAGCTTCTTTTCTAATTCTATTTTCAGAACCAAACTTAACTCCAAAATATACCAAAAAAGTTAAGCCTGTGAATATTGCAATTGGAATACTATACACATAATAATCTGGAGCATGAAAGTGCAGAACATTTGGATGTGGCAAATCAAAATAAAAAAAAGTTAAAAAGATCAATAATATGGATGTAATAAATACTAAAATTATTGAACTTTTAATATTTAAGTATTGAGAAGAAAAGACCGCAGGAATTATAATCAAAAATATAAACGGATTTGTAATTCCTCCAGTAAAAAAAAGTAAAATTGAAAGTTGTAAAATATCATAAGTTAAAAATATAGTTGAAAATAAATTATTAAGTTGATTCTCTTTTATTCGAAAATTTAAATATAAATTAGTTAGAACGCTAATAAATATTATAAATATACACGGTAGATAATTAAATTGAAATTCAAAGAAAAATTGAACCAACAATATGGTTGCTAACTGACCTGTGTAAGCAATCCATCTTAAATTAATATATGTTGATTTATTCAGTGCATATATTTTTGAAGTTTCTAAAAACTTCATTACTTATATGTCTAAATTTGAAACATTAATTGCATTAGCAACAATAAATTCTTTCCTTAAACTCACATCACTTCCCATAAGGGTATGTATTATATTTTGGTCTTTTTTTTGGTCTTTTGAATATTGAACCTGAAGTAAATTTCTTGTTTCAGGATTAAGCGTAGTATTCCATAACTCTTCAGGATTCATTTCGCCCAAACCTTTAAATCTTTGTATACTTATTTTTGATTTTTCAACATTAAAAACTTTAACAAATTCTTTGCTGCCCTTTTTAATTTTTTTTAAATTTTTTGAGTTATTTAAAATATATTCTTCAAGTTCTTTTTCGTCTTTAATATAAATTCCTTTGGACCCTTTGTTTATCTTAAATAATGGCGGTTGAGCTAAATAAACATTTCCATTTTTTATAAGTTTATTAAAAGGCTTATTATTAAAAAATGTAAGAAGCAATGCTCTTATATGAGATCCATCCACATCAGCATCTGTCATTATAATAATTTTTCCATACCTTAGATCTTTTAAGTCTATTTCTTCTGTTTTTGGATCTAGCCCCAATGCATTAATTAAAGTTAATATTTCATTAGAAGAAATCATTTTAGACAATGTCTTTGTCCTATGTTCATTTTTATTGCCATTTTTTTTTTTTAAATTTTCTTCAACATATGTATTCAAAATTTTTCCTCTTAATGGCAAGACTGCTTGGTTTTCTCTATTTCTGCCTTGTTTAGCTGAACCACCGGCTGAATCACCTTCAACTATAAATAGTTCTGTTCCCTCTTGTTTTGAAATTTGACAGTCTGCTAATTTACCAGGTAAGCCAGTGAGTTCTAAAGCCCCTTTTCTTCTTACGTTTTCTCTAGCTTTTCTAGCTACATCTCTTGCTATAGCTGCCTGGATAATTTTAGCTAAAATTATTTTTGCAATAGATGGGTTTTGATCAAACCATATAGATAATTTTTCATTAATAACATTTTCAACTATTAATCTAACTTCGGAAGATACCAATTTATCTTTTGTTTGTGATGAAAACTTTGGATCTGGAATTTTTAAAGATAATACAACCGTAAGACCTTCTTTAATATCATCACCAGATACATTGACCTTATTTTTTTTTAATAAATTATTTTCTGTTGCATATTTATTTACCACTCTAGTCAAAGCACTTCTAAATCCTAAAAGATGTGTCCCACCATCCTTTTGAAAAATGTTGTTTGTGTATGGATAAACATCCTCAGAGTATCCGGCATTCCACTTTAAAGAGGCCTCAATTTCAATATTATCTCTTTTTCCTTCAATATAAATTGGTTTTTTAAAAAGATCATTTCCATTTTTATTTTGTAATTTTTCTCTTTTTATATCTAAAAAATCTACAAATTCTACAATTCCACCATTAAATTTAAAATCAACATTTTTAGATTTTTTTTGAGTTAAATCATTTACCGAAATTTTTATACCTTTATTCAAAAACGCAAGTTCACGCATCCTTTTTTGAATTATATTAGCGCTAAATTTTCTTGAAGAAAAAATCTCTTTAGATGGCAAAAAGTTTATTTCAGTACCTGTGTTTTTTGATTTACCAGTAATTTTAAGTGGATCTAAAGCTTTGCCGTCTCTAAATTCAATAAAATATTTTTTTCCATCTCTATTGATTTCAAGTTTTAATTTTTCTGATAAAGCATTAACTACTGATACTCCGACACCATGCAATCCTCCGGAGACTTTATACGAATCGTGATCAAATTTACCTCCTGCATGCAACTGGGTCATTATA
>CACIPW010000032.1 GCA_902588635.1 uncultured Pelagibacteraceae bacterium
TTTGTTTTTTTAAAAAAATTAAAATAGAAGCATTTTCAAAAGATTGGTATTGGTTTGCGTCTATCGGTATTATAAATCTAGTTATACCATTTTTTTTAATAGCATACGGGGTTCAAAAAGTGCAAAGTAATCTTGCAGCTATTTTAATGGCAAGCACTCCATTAAGCGCAACAATCCTATCTCATTTTTTTACAAGTAATGAAAAAATTAATTTTACAAAAGCGTTTGGTGTTCTACTTGGGTTTTCAGGAATAGTTTTTCTTTTTTCAGACAATATTTTAATCAATGAAAATAATTTTTTACCTGCTTTAATAATATTTTTTGCTTCAACTTTTTATGTAATAGGTGGCCTATTAACTCTTAAAATAAGTAATAAAAAAAATGAAAATGTAACAGCTTCAATGTTAATATGGGCCACAATATTTTTATTACCTATTACAGCATATGTTGAGCAACCTTGGAATTTAAATCCTCGTTTAGATTCAACAATTTCGCTAGTTTATCTTGGTATATTTTCTACAGGCCTTGCTTGGCTAATGAGATTTAGAATATTAAAAAACAACGGTTTAGTTTTTCAAGCACAAGTAGCTTATTTAATTCCAATATTTGGAATTATACTAGGTTATATTTTTTTAAATGAAATAATTACACCAAAAGTAATTGTTGCGGTAGCTGCTGTAGTTTTAGGAATTTATTTTGTAAGAAGATCTTCATTTAAAAAAGTTAAATCAGCTTAGCAATTTCTTTTATGTGTGAGGGTCTTATTTCACAGCATCCGCCTAATATAGTTGCACCATTTTCCTTAAATTTTTTTACATACTCATAGAAGTTAGATTCGTTTAAATCACTATTTACTCCTAAAACTGTATTTGGATTACCTGCATTGCCCCATTGATCTTTAGAAGCGACAGTATAGCCTTCTGGTATTTTTTTAAATGCATTTAACTTAAATCCATATGGTATCTCTAGTTTTTGCAAATCATTAATCACCAACTCATATGCTTTGGGTGAAACGCAAGCTGTAATAATTCCAAGCCAGTTATTATTTTTATATTTTGTAACTATGTCATTAATTGTTTCACTAGATGGAAGCTTCCCATCATCTTTTAAATGGATACCAACTAAGACTGGTATATTGTATGCTTCAATTGCTTTAAGTGCAATTTCACATTCTAATCCACTACTCATCACATCAAGATAAAAAAAATCAATTCCATTTTTAAGAAGTTTTGCTTGATCAAAAAAATTTTTTTCTATTACGTTTAAATCTTTACCTAAATCAGCACTATAGGTTTGTTTTTGATTGGGCAATCCTCCAGCAATTAAAATACCTTTTTTTGAGATGTCTCTTGCCTTTTGAGCCAACTCAACAGCTTTAATGTTTATTTCTTCAAAATACTTTTCACTATCATTTTGTATTAATCTATTTTTTCTAGCTGTAAATGTTGAGGTAACTATTACTTCGGCTCCAGCATTTATAAAATCTAAATGTGCATCAACAACCATTTTATGGCAATTTTTTTCAATTAATGCATGAGCAGACCATAACGTTCCTTTTGGTTTTAAACCTTTATAAAGTAACTCTTGACCCATGCCTCCATCTAAAATTCTTGTTTTTTTAAAATAATTTTTATCCATAAACGTTACATAAATATTTTATAAAACATTCTAGCAGCAACAAACAAAACAAGTCCAGCTGTAACTAAAGCTAATATACGAGTAGGAAATATCTTTAAATTTAAAAAATTACCTACCTGTCCACCAATTAAAACTGCCAAAAAAAGAAACCAGTAATTTTGGATTTCACTTAGAACAGCACTTTTTGTTAATTGACCAATAATTCCTGATAAAGAATTTATTAATATAAACAGAGAAGCGGCTGTTACAATATGTTTAGGTTTTCCAGCTCGAAGTAAAAAAAGGACAGGACTTAAGAAAATTCCTCCGCCAACACCTACTATTCCAGAAACAAAACCTAAAGTTCCTCCAATCAAAATTGAAACTATTATTGGAATTTTTCTGAAAATTTCTACTTTTTCATCATAATCATAGGATTTAAATTTAAACAATAATAGTACTCCAGCTACTGTTAAAACCACAAACAAAAGTATTTCAAAAAAATCTTTTTCTATTGGTAAAGATCCTCCAATGAAAGCTAATGGTATGGATCCTATCAAATAAGGTATTAATAATTTTAAATTTAGATTTCCTGCTCTTATATAGTTAAAACAATTTCCGGAAACGACTATAATATTACAAGATAAAGCTATTACAGGAAAAATAAAGTAAGGTACACCCCACAGCAAAAGAAGAGCCAAATAAGTTGAACCACCTCCGAATCCAACACTTGCATACAATATTGCAGTTACAAAAAATAAAATTGATAATATAATCATATTAGAAATTAACTTATTTTATGAAAGTAAATATAGCACTTTTAACTGTAACCGATACTAGAAATATAAAAACAGATAAATCTGGAGGAATTTTGGTCAACAAAATTAAAGAAGCTAATCATAATTTAGTTGAACGAAAAATTTGCAAGGATAATAAAAAAGATATCAAAAAAATTTTAAAAGAATGGACAAAAAAAAAATATATAGATGTAATTATTACAACTGGAGGAACTGGTTTAACAGGAAGAGACATTACTCCTGAAGCGTTAGATGAAATTGCGGATAAACATATACCAGGATTTGGAGAGATTTTTAGATATTATAGTCTAGAAACAGTTGGCACTTCATCAATCCAATCAAGAGCGTGTGCGGTTATTGCAAACGGAAAATACATATTTGCTTTACCAGGTTCTTCGGGAGGTGTTACAGATGCATGGGATGAAATTTTAATACATCAATTAGATATCAATCACGAACCTTGTAATTTTGTAGAATTATTTCCAAGGCTTAAAGAAAAATAAAAAAACTTATTTATTTTCTCTTGTGGCAATAAACACTCCAATGGAAGCTATTGCAAAACCAAAAATATCATAAATATTTAAAGTTTCGTTTAAAAAAATCCATGCAATTACAGCAGAAGTAGCTGGAATTAAAAAAAATACAGATACAGTTTTGCTAGCTGAATTGTGTTTAATTAAATACATCAAAATAGTAAAAGCACCAAAAGAAACTAGTAAAATTTGATGACTCATAGCGATTATAAAAGTTGAAGAAAAATCTATGTAAGGTTTTGCAAAAAACAAAACTATAATAAGGTGGAATATAAATCCACCAATAGCTTGATACATATTGCTCACTGGTAAAGATAAGTTGTTGCTTAATTTTTTTTGCCATAAAGTTGCACTAGTTACAGCTACCAAAGATACACAAACTGCAATTATACCAATTGTTGGTAACCCTGTACCAACGTCAAGTCCCAAAACTATTGTTGCGCCTAAAAAACCAAGTATAACACCGACCCACTGTTTCCATGTAACTTTTTCATTTAGTAATGGACCTGCTAGAGCGTTAGTTAGAACTGGATTAAGAGTTACTACTAATGCAGCAATTCCTGTTGGTAGGCCTTTAGATATAGAAAAAAATACACCTCCAAGATAAAAACCATGAAATAAAACTCCACTAAAGATTGATTCAAATGCGTTTTTTTTTGGCACTAAAATTTTTTGTTGTTTAAAAAATGAAAACAAAAAAAAACCAAATGCTACAATTGAAAACCTAAATGCTAGGGCTGCAAAAGGGTCACTATAGTCGACAATAGGTTTTGTAGTTATAAAAGCCGAAGACCAAAGAAGCACAAATATTAATGGAAACAATCTAATCATTTAAAAGAAAAATATTTATTTTTGATATTTTTCTTTCCAGTTAGAGTAGGGCATTCCATAAACATGCTTTCTTGCATCAGGATCTGAAATTTCAATTCCTTTTTTTTCTGCTTCTTCTCTGTACCATTTAGATAAACAGTTTCTGCAAAAACCAGCAAGATTCATCAAATCTATATTTTGTACATCTTTTCTTTCTCTTAAATGATTTAACAATCTGTCGAAAGCAGCAGATTGTAATTCTTTTTTTGTATTATCATCCATAATTTTTTATGTTAAGTTTTATCACAGTTATGAAATTAAGTGGATCTTATCAAATAAATCTGGAAAAACAAAAAGTTTGGGAAGCTTTAAATAATCCAGAAATTTTAAAACAGGCTATACCTGGGTGTGAAGAATTTGT
>CACIPW010000033.1 GCA_902588635.1 uncultured Pelagibacteraceae bacterium
ATATTTTGTACTTGCCAGATAAACGACTTATCGCTTTAAACTATTTTAAAGAGGAAAGTCCGGGCTCTACAGAGACACAGTGCCAGGTAATGCCTGGCGGGGGTAACCCCAGGGATAGTGCCACAGAAAATAAACCGCCTCATCAAGGCAAGGGTGAAAAGGTGTGGTAAGAGCACACCGGCTATATTGGTAACAATTAGCGCATGGAAAACCCCACTGGGAGCAAGACTGAGTAGAGATGACATTGTTTAAAAACTAAAAGCTGTCTTTGGCTAGTCATCAGGGTTAGTTGCTTGAGCTTAAGAGTGATCTTGAGCCTAGATAAATGATAGGTTTAAATGACAGAACCCGGCTTATAGTTTATCTGGCATTTTTATTCACACTTAAAAAAAAGATTAAATAACAATGTTCACACTTTGATTCACTCATGAATCTTATTCGTTCTTTTTTTTCTTTAATTAGTTGTTTTAACAAAAATAAAGCTTCATTAGGGATAACTTAAAACATCAAAAATATCAGCAAAAATCAGTTAAAATTAGATATTGACGCATAGGTTGAAAACCCATAATATCCCATATATTCCCAAATAAGGGAATAAGGGAACTTATGAAATATGTTTTTATCGACGTACGAAAACAAACTAGACAAAAAAGGGAGGGTGTCTGTGCCTGCTAGCTTTAGATCACACCTTTCAAACTTAGGCTACAATGGAGTAGTTTGTTATCCATCATTTAATAATCAATCAATAGAAGCTTGGCCACAAGACAGAATAGAAAAAATTTCAAACACAATTGATGCTTTAAATCCTTTTGAAGAAAAGAAAGATTATTTTGCAACATCAATACTGTCTGAAAGTATTAATTTACAATTTGATAGCGAAGGAAGAATTTCCTTAACACCAAAACTATTAAAACATGCCAAAATTAAAAATAGCATGTTATTTGTTGGTCAAGGAAAGACATTTCAAATTTGGGAGCCAACTGCATTTGAAAAATTTAAGGTCCAGGCAAGAAAAAAATCTAATATAAATCGAGCAAGCCTTAAATGGGAGGAGGCGAGTAAGAAATAATGGGAAAGATGGAACAATATATTTTAATGCAAAAGATAGAAAATCAACAATACAAATGTTTACTCATGATAGAAAAATCTATCAAAGGTACTTGGGCATTTAATTTTTGGACTGACACTTTCAATAAGTTAGACAAAAAACTACAACTTTATAAAAAAAAATAGAGAGGGGAAAAATGACAATAAATTTTAAAACACCAGATATAAGAGAATTGAAACCAAGAATATTAGTTCTTGGAGTTGGAGGAGCTGGAGGCAATGCAATTAATGGCATGATCGATGCAGGTCTTCAAGGAGTTGAATTTATAGCAGTAAATACTGATGCTCAAGATTTAAAACATAGTAAAGCAAAACAAAAAATTCAAATAGGTTTAAACTTAACAAAAGGTTTGGGTGCAGGATCAAAATTAGATATTGGTCAAGCTGCTGCGGATGAATCTTTAAATGATATTGTGAATGTACTGCAAGGTGCAAACATGGTTTTTATAACAGCAGGAATGGGAGGTGGAACAGGAACCGGATCTGCGCATGTAATTGCAAGAGCAGCAAAAGAATTAAATATCTTAACAGTCGGAGTTATTACTTTACCATTCTTATACGAAGGGCCTTCTAGAATGAGAAGAGCTCAACAAGGTTTAGAAGAGCTAAGAAAACATGTTGATACAATTATAGTTATACCAAATCAAAACCTATTTAAAGTTGCAAGTGAGCAAACGACTTTTGAAGAATCGTTTGAGCTTTCAAATCATGTTTTGCTTCATGGGGTTCAAAGTATAACTGACTTAATGGTAAGACCAGGTCTTATAAATTTGGATTTTGCAGATGTAGAACATGTTATGAGCTCGATGGGTAAAGCTATGATGGGAACAGGTGAGGCTGAAGGAGAAGGAAGAGCAGCAAAAGCTGCAGAGATGGCAATAACTAACCAATTGATTGATGACTATACCCTAAAAGGTGCCAAAGGATTATTGGTTAATATTACCGGAGGAAAAGATCTTAAACTTTTTGAAGTTGATGAAGCAGTTAACAAGGTAAGAGCCGAAGTTGACCCAGAAGCAGAATTAATTATTGGTGCAATTACCGATCCTGCTCTAGAAGGTATAATGAGAGTTTCAATAGTTGCAACAGCGCTTGACGGGCAGCAACCAGAGTCAAAATCAGTTATTAATATGGTTCACAGAATACAAAATAGAAATCCTGGTTACTCTGATTTTTCAAATATTAATAATTCAAATACTTTCAATTTTTCAACCAGTATGGCAAATACAATGACAAGTGGAGCAAACGCATTAAAACTTGAAAACGAAGTTTTAACTGAAGAAGAGACATCATCATCTGATTTAGTTGATGCGCATGTATTAAATTCAGAAGATGCAAGTTTTAATTCTAATATTGAAAATCATCAGGAAGAACCAGCATCTCCGATCTTAGAAGAATCAAAAGAAGAGGTTAATAACGAACCTTCAAATGGACTAGAAAATTTTGGAATTGAAGAAGAAACTCCAAATCTTTTTAATTCTAACGAAGAAAGTTCAGCTATAGAAATTACATCATCCGAAAATGATGAAGAAGATGAAGATGATCTTGAAATACCCGCTTTTTTACGGAGACAAAAGAATTAATGGTCTTCGAAAAAACAAATGTGTGCCATCATAATACCGGAAAAGCATATGCATTACCCGGTATTGCTAAATGAAATTATTGGCATTATTACCCCTCAATATGGTGGCACATTTGTCGATTGCACCTTTGGCCAAGGTGGCTATGCATCAAAAATTTTAGAGTTTCCCAATACTAAAATAATTGCTCTTGATAGAGACGAAGATACATTAAAAAAAGCTTTAGACATAAAAAGAAATTTTGAAAATAGATTTATATATAAAAATTTAAAATTTAGTCAGTTAAATAACTTAAAACTTAAAAATGAAAATATAAAAGCAGTTATGTTTGATCTTGGCTACTCATACATACAAATCAAAGATAAAAAAAAAGGACTTTCTTTTGACGCAAAAGGGGAATTGAATATGAAAATGGGGTTGAATGGTTTTTCGGCCTCAGATGTGATTAATAGACTTGACGAAAAAGAAATAGAAAAAATATTTAAATTTTTTGGTGAAGAAAGAGAAAGTAAAAAAATTGCAAGCAAGGTTGTTGAGGAAAGAAATAAAAAAAAAATCAATACTGAAGATTTAGTAAAAATAATTGAATCAACTAAAAAAATAAAAAATTACAAAATTCACAGTGCCACAAAAGTTTTTCAAGCTCTCAGAATGTTTGTTAACAAAGAGATAAGTGAATTAATTTATGGTCTTATAAATGCAACAAAAGTTTTAAAAAAAGATGGTGTTATTGTTGTAGTTAGTTTTCATTCAATAGAAGACAAAATAGTGAAATATTTTTTTAAAAGTTTATCTGAAGCAAAAAGTGTTTCAAGATATATGCCAAAAATTAGTTCTAAAAAAAACTTACTTAATGTTTTTATAAAAAAGCCCATTTTACCATCACACAAAGAAATAAAAGCA
>CACIPW010000034.1 GCA_902588635.1 uncultured Pelagibacteraceae bacterium
AAATATTTGTACTTGTTATTGTTTATAACTTGGATCTTCTTTATCAAGAATTGATCTTAAAGCTTTTAAATGAAGCTCGCCAAGTCCTGTAGGATAATTTTCCCAATCCTGAGCTGTTTTTTCTGCAACTTCTGGAGTTGCTATTTTTAGTTCTTTGCCAGTAGATAAAGCTGTGATGTAAGTTTCGCATGCTTTTTCAAAATAAAATAATTCATCAAAAGCCTGAGCAACAGTTTGACCAGTTGTTAATATTCCATGGTTTGCTAATAACATTGTACGATGGTTACCAATACATGCTGCCATTTTATTTGATTCTTCTTCAAAACCTAGACCGCCAAAATCATTAAAAAATGCAATGCGATTATAAAAACGCATACTATTTTGATCAATAGGTGGAAGTGTTGGATCTTTTAAAGCAGATAAAGCAGTTGCATATTTTGAATGAACATGAAGTATGCATCTAGCATGAGGTACTTTTTTATGAATGGTACCATGAATATTTATTGCTGTTGGATCAACTAAATAAGGATTTTTTTTTATTTCCTCAATTTTGTTTTCTTCCACTAAAATCAGATCACTTGCTTTAATTTTACTAAAATGCATTCCTGATCCATTAACATAAAAATCATTTGAGCCTGGCATACATACGCTAAAATGATTAGCTATTCCTTCATGCATGTTAAGCCTAGCTGTCCATCTGAATGCTGCAGCCAAATCTTTTTGTAAATCACTTATTTCCATTTTTATTGATCCAGAGTATATTTATTAATATTAATATGAACAATAAAGTATTTATATCTTGTGCGGTAACTGGATCTGGTGATACAGCATCAAAACATCCAGATTTACCAAAAACTCCAGAACAAATAGCAAAAGCCGCAATAGAAGCTGCAAAAGCAGGAGCTGCAATTGCCCATATTCATGTTAGAGAAGAAGATGGAAAACCTAGCAGAAGATTAGAATTATACAAAGAAGTTGTTGATAGAATTAGATCTAGCGATACAGATGTTGTATTAAATTTGACAACAGGTATGGGTGGAGATTTAGATATTGGACAAGGAAAAAATCCTTTAGAGTTTGGTCCATTAACAGATATGGCCAATGTGATGGAAAGAATTGCAAACGCAGAACAATTTTTGCCTGAGATTTGTACTTTAGATTGTGGAACTTTAAATTTTGGTGATAGTTCAGTTATTACAGTTAATACACCAAATGATTTAAGAAAAGCTGCAAAAAGATTACAAGAAATAAATGTCAAACCAGAGATAGAAGCCTTTGATTTAGGAAACATGTGGTTTGGAGCTCAATTATATAAAGAAGGATTGTTAAGCGATCCACCTATGTTTCAAATGTGTTTGGGTATTCCTTGGGGAGCACCAGCAACACCTTTAGCGATGCAAGCTATGAAAGATATAATGCCAAAAGAAGGTGTATGGTCTGGTTTTGCAATATCAAAAAATGAAATGCCATTTGTTGCTCAAACAGTGATTATGGGAGGCAATCCAAGAGTAGGACTTGAAGATAATTTATATTTAGAAAGAGGAAAATTAGCCACCAATGCTCAATTAGTTGAGAAAGCAATGAGAATTGTAAATGATCTTGGAGTATCAACAATGACTCCTGCAGAAACTAGAGAAAAACTAAAATTAAAAAACTATAAATAGCTAGTAATTACAAATTTTTTTTAATCCATTCGTTCCTGATTTCCATCAACCGCTATAACTTGACCAGAAACTTTATTTGCTTCGTCTGAAATTAAATGAGCACACATATTTCCAATGTCTTCTGGACTAATCCAACTTTTCATTGAAGCCATTGAAATAAAATCATTTTCTATAGTTTTGGCTGAAACTTTTTCAAATTTAGCCTTATCTCTTATTACTCTTTTCATTCTTTCGCCTTTAATAGTACCTGGACAAATTGCATTCACTCTTATTTTATATTTACCAAGTTCCATTGCTAGAGTTTTGGTTATACCAACTACGGCCCATTTGCTTGCAGCATAAGGTGAGCGAAGAGGATAACCCATAATTCCTGCAACTGATGAAATATTAATTATTGAACCATTTTTTGATTTTTTTAAGAGAGGTATGGCTTGTTTAGTAAAATAAAAATGACTATTTACATTAACATGTAAAGTGTTTTCCCATTCATTGGAATTTAATTTTTCAATTGGTCTTGTTGGTCCTTCAATTCCAACATTATTGATTAATGCATCTAAATTTTTAAATTTTTTTCTAATTTTATTAAAAAAGTCCATTACCTGTGTTTCATCGGACGCATCAGTTTCTGAAACAAAAATTCGCTTGTTATATAAAGGATGTTTTTTGACTTTATTTATTGCTTTGTTATCAATATCACATAAATAAATTAAAGCACCTTTTGCAACGCAAACTTTTGTAGTTGCCCATCCGATTCCTGAGGCTCCAGCTGAAATAATTATTTTCTTATTTTGTAGACTTAACGGCATCTTCCATATGCTCTTTTGTTAAAGCTTTTGAAAGTTCTTTTTGAGTAAGGTAACCTTTGACATTTCCTTCTTTATCAACAACTTCGCAGTTCGCATTTGAACAAACTACTTGAGGTAGAAATTCATCTAAGAACTGATCTTCTCCAACCTTAATTAAATTAGACTTATTAATTCCATTAGAAGAATTTGCGGGCGTCATAATAATTTTTGCTTTAATAACTTTTGCACGGTTCACATCTTTTACAAATTTTTCAACATAATCGTCTGCTGGATTCATAATAATATCTATTGGCGTTCCTACTTGCACTAATCTTCCACCATTTAATATCCCTATATGATCTCCCAATCTTAAAGATTCATCCAAGTCGTGAGTAATAAACACTATTGTCTTCTTTAATTCACTTTGTAAATCTATTAACTGTTTTTGCATATCACTTCTAATTAAAGGATCTAAAGCAGAAAAAGCTTCATCCATTAACATTATATCTGTGTTTGTTGCAAGAGCTCTAGCTAGACCTACTCGTTGTTGCATTCCTCCAGATAATTGATTTGGATACTGGTGTTCAAAGCCAGTTAGACCAACAGCTTCTATTTTTTCCATTGCTGTTTTGTTTCTTTCCTCAAGTTTTTGTCCTTGAACCTCAAGACCATAACCAACATTTTCTATAACTGTTTTGTGAGGAAACAAACCAAATCTTTGAAAAACCATACTCATTTTGTGTCTTCTAAATTCAATTAGTTTCTTTTGATCTAAATCCATAACATTTGTACCTTCTACCGAAACTACACCTGAAGTTGGATCTATTAATCTATTGATGTGACGAATAAGAGTAGATTTTCCTGAACCAGATAAACCCATACAAACAAAAGTTTCACCTTCTTCAATAGATAAGGATACATTGTCAAGGCCAACAGTATGTCCTGTTTTTTCTAAAATTTCTTCTTTTGTTGCTCCATCTTGAACCATTGGAAGAACTTTTGCTGGCTGGTCTCCAAAAATTTTATATACGTTTTTTATTTCTATTTTTGACATTATTTATATTTTTTTCTTTTTTTGTGTTCTTT
>CACIPW010000035.1 GCA_902588635.1 uncultured Pelagibacteraceae bacterium
CTAAAACTCCATTTTCGTTAATATTGTTAATTATTTCCGACTTCGCCATCGCAATTTGTTTTATATTCTTGAAATTTTTAGCATGTGCATATGAAATATTGGTGATTATACCAATATCAGGTTTAATTATTTTAGATAAGAAGTTAATTTCGCCTTTTTTATCCATGCCAATTTCAAAGACTCCATAATCATGATTTGGATTTAAGTTAAATAAACTTAATGGAACTCCATATTTATTGTTAAATGATTTTGGTGAAGATGATGTTTTGCCAAATTTACTAAGAATTTCTTTTAACATTTCCTTTAAAGAAGTTTTTCCACAACTTCCTGTTATTGCAATAATTTTGGAAGAAGAATTTTGTCGAACAACTTCTGAATTTTTTGTTAAAAAATTTAAACTATTTTTTACTTTAATCTGCTTGTATTTTTTTTCCGATTTATTAATTTTATTTACAACGGCTAAACACGCGCCTTTTTTAAAGGCTTCATTAACAAATTTATTTCCATCTTTGTTTTTTCCTTTGATAGCAAAAAAAACATCATTCTTTTTAATTTCTTTTGAATTAATTGAAGCTTTTCTAATTTTTGTTTTTATTAAAAGATGTTTGTTTTGAGATGTTTCTTTTAAAATATTAAATTTTAAATCATTTTTTAAAATTTTATTTTTTTTTTTAATAGACTGAATAATACAGTCTTTATCTGAAAAAAATTTTTTAAACTTTCCATAGTCCTGAATTTTTTCATGACCCTTTCCTGCCACAACTAAAATTTCACCAGTTAATAAATTTTGTATTGCTTGATCAATGGCTTTTCCTCTATTTGAGATATCAAATAATTTTGATTTGTTAATTTTTTTCTTAATAATTGCTCTTATTTTTTTAGGATTCTCATTTCTAGGATTGTCATCAGTTAAATAAATTTTTTCACAATATTCATTTGCTATTTTTCCCATTGATGGTCTTTTAAATTTATCTCTATCCCCACCACAGCCAAATACTATTGATATTTTTTTATTTTTAAATTGATCTTTTATATTTTGAAGACAAGTTTTTAATGCATCGGGTGTATGAGCATAATCTAATATTACAGAAGAATTATTTTTTATTGAACCAACTTTTTCCAATCTACCATAAACAGGTTTTATTTTATTAGCAAAATTTACAATATTTTTAAAATCGATATTGCTTATGTGTGAGGCAATCATTGATATTAAAACGTTCTTTAATTGAACTTTGCCAATTAAATTTAATTCAAAATTATATGTTTTTTTTTTATATTTTATTTTAACAAGTTGTTTTTCACCAACATACTTGTGAGATATGATTGATAAGTCTCCATATTTTTTAGATATTGTGTGTAACTTTAATTTCTTTGTTAGGGCAATTGATTTAATTTTTTTGTACTCCGGAATATCTAAATCTGTAATTATATTTGAATTTTTTGTTAGCAATTTTCTAAATAAGTGTAATTTTGAATCTAGATAATCTTTATAAGATTTATGATAATCTAAATGATCATGAGATAAATTGGTAAATATTCCTGTTTTGAATTTTAAACCATCCAATCTGCATTGTTTAAGGCCATGACTAGATGCCTCCAATATCAAATTATCAATACTTTTTTCTTTCAATTTTACCAGTTGCTTACTTAATTTTAGTGGGTTTAAAGTAGTATTTTTCACTTCAATTTTTTTTGAAGCTGTATGAATTCCCAGAGTTCCAATTGATGCAACTTTTTTTTTATTAAATTTTAATATTTGTAAATAAAAATTAACAATTGATGATTTTCCATTTGTGCCAGTAACTGCAATTAAATTTTTAGGCTTTTTTTTATAAATTTTAGATGAAACTTCAGCGAGTAATTTTCTTACATTTGATGATTTTATAAAAAGTACATTATTTTTTTTCCCTTCATATTTATTACTAGATACAATTGTTCTTGCACCTTTTTTTACTGCATGATTAATGAATTTATTACCATCAAAATGATTCCCTTTTATTGCAAAAAAAATATGATTTTTTTTGCAAGAAAAACTATCAAAACTTAAACCTGAAAAAAAATGGTTCTTAAATTTAATATTAACATTTTGAAAATAATTGCCTATCAACATGAGCTTAATTAACTTTGATATATTTTGTGGCTAAAATAGGTCCAATTTTCTCTATAATTTTGCCTGCAACTTCAACCGATGTCCATCCTGCGGTATTATAAGGTGTTCCTTTATACTTTAAACCTGAGCCATCTTTATAATGATAAATATATTCTTTATTTGGCCTGGGTTCATCTAACAAAACTATCAAAACATATTTTGGTTTAGATGTTGGAAAAATAGCAGCAAAAGTATTTACTTTCTGTTTTGAATAACCACCCTCTATAGTTTTTTGGGCTGTCCCTGTTTTCCCTCCCACCTGATACCCCTTTATATTAGCAAGTCCTGCAGTGCCTTCTTTGGTAGATACAATTTTTCTTAAAATTGGGTTTATTTTCTTTGACACACTATCATCTAAAATTTTATTTTTAACTTTGGTTTCGAGGTAATTTTTTTTAATTAATGTTGGTTTTATATCATAACCACCATTAGTTATAATTGCATACCCTTTTGCTAGTTGTAGAGGTGTAGTGGTTATTCCATGTCCATAAGATGATGTAGCAAGTTTACACTTACCCCATCTAAATGATATTGGTTGACCAACTTCTTCAATATCAAATTCAATTTTATTTAAAATTCCAATTCTTTCTAAAAATGATTTAAATTTTTCAATTCCTAGTTTTTGTGCAATTCTTACAGATCCGATGTTTCCAGATCTTATTAAAATTTCTTCTGCTGTTAAATCTGAAGGAATTTTGTTGTCATATTCTCTTATTGGTCTTCCAGCGCATGTAATATTTTTTGGTAAATCTTTAAATTCTGTAGTTGGTTCTATTTGTTTTTCATGAATTCCCGCTGCAATAGTGAACGTTTTAAAAACTGAACCAAGTTCATATACTCCTTTTGTAGCTCTATTAATAAAATTCACATCCTTAATATCTTCTCTTTTATTTAAATTAAAATCGGGCAAAGAAAGCATTGAAATTATATTGCCATTGTTAACATTCATCAAAATTGCTGCACTTCCCTTGCTTTTAAAAATATCTTGAAATTTTAAAAGCTCTTCTCTCATTAAAAATTGAATATCTGTATCGACTGTTAGCACCAAGGGTTCTTTTCTAGTTTTTAGTTCATAATCAAAAAATTTCTCAATCCCTGAAATTCCATTATTGTCATTGTCTATTTGACCAATTATGTGGCTGAATAAATTTTCTTGGGGGTAGACTCTTGATAATTGTTCTTCAGCTTCAATTGATTTTTCTCCAAGTAGACGAATTTTTTCATATTTTTCTTGGCTAATTTTTTTTTCTAGGTAAAAATATTTTTTTCCATAAAGATTTTTTTTAATTTTTGTGAAATTTTTATTTGGAAAAATCAACTTTAAATTTATGAGAAGTTTTTTTTTATCAATAACAAGATTTGGATGTATTCCTATATCT
>CACIPW010000036.1 GCA_902588635.1 uncultured Pelagibacteraceae bacterium
AATATAAAAGAATGTATAGAGTCAATTAAACTCGAAGATCCAAGTGAAATTATTGTTGTTGATGCTAGCTCAGAGGATAATACTCAAGAAATTGTTAATAAACTTGGGATAAATCTAATTATTGTAGATAGAAAGGGACTGGCTTTTCAAAGGAAGGTTGCAATTGAAAATGTGAAGACTGAATATGTTTGTATTTTGGATGCAGATCATAGAATTAAAAAAAACAGTCTTAAAAGCTTAGTAGATGAGATGAATATAAAAAAATATTCAGGTATAGAAGCTTCTATTGAAAAACATAATTTAGAAAAAAATTATTGGAGCGATTGTTTTGATATTAACTTTAAAATTAGCCACAATATCCCACGCGAAACAAATATGATAGGAACACCATGTATTTATAAAACTAATATAATCAAAAAAATAAATTTTGATCCTTTCTTCACAGGCCCATCAGATGATACAGATTTGTGCTATAGATTAACCAAAAGTGGAAATCGTTTGGGGGTAGGTAGTGCTTACATTTATCACAAAAATAGAGTGTCTTTTAAAGAGTTTTTTAGAAAAATGATTTGGTACGGGAAAGGTGACGCGCAATTTGTTTTTAAGCATCCAGAAAGACTGCACTTAATGTTGTTTCATCAAATAATAAATTATCCAATAATTAAAAACTTAAAAGCTTTAAAAAAAGGATACGTAAAAAGTATACCTTTTTTTTTGCTGTATGGAATGCTAAGATTTTTTAGTATGTTAGTAAATATTATTCAATTTTTTACATTCGGAACAAAAGACAGAAATATCTATAAAACTTAATTTTAAAAAAATTCTTTTCAGTGCATAAATCAAGCCAATTGAGCTATTAGTACTGGTCAGCTGCACGCATTACTGCGCTTCCACACCCAGCCTATCAACGTGGTGGTCTACCACGGCTCTATAGGAAGAACTAGTTTTGAGGTGAGTTTCCCGCTTAGATGCTTTCAGCAGTTATCTCGTCCATACTTAGCTACCCGGCACTGCAGCTGGCGCTACAACCGGTCCACCAGTGGTATGTTCAACCCGGTCCTCTCGTACTAGGGTCAACTCCTCTCAATTCTTCTACACGCATAGCAGATAGGGACCGAACTGTCTCACGACGTTCTGAACCCAGCTCACGTACCACTTTAATTGGCGAACAGCCAAACCCTTGGGACCTGCTCCAGCCCCAGGATGTGATGAGCCGACATCGAGGTGCCAAACACTGCCGTCGATATGAGCTCTTGGGCAGTATCAGCCTGTTATCCCCGGCGTACCTTTTATCCGTTGAGCGATGGCCCTTCCACTCAGAACCACCGGATCACTATGACCGACTTTCGTCTCTGCTCGACTTGTCAGTCTCACAGTCAGGCAAGCTTATGCCATTGCACTCTACGAACGATTTCTGACCGTTCTGAGCTTACCTTCGCACGCCTCCGTTACTATTTGGGAGGCGACCGCCCCAGTCAAACTACCCACCATACAATGTCTTGATGCCGGATGACGGCAATCAGTTAGATGTCAAGAAAAACAAAAGAGGTATTTCACTGGTGACTCCACAAAAGCTGACGCTTTTGCTTCAATGTCTCCCTCCTATGCTAAATATGTTTTTCCTAACACCAATGTAAAGTTGCAGTAAAGGTGCACGGGGTCTTTCCGTCTAACTACGCGAACTCCGCATCTTCACGGAGAATTCAATTTCACTGAGTTGATGTTGGAGACAGCGGAGAAATCGTTACGCCATTCATGCAGGTCGGAACTTACCCGACAAGGAATTTCGCTACCTTAGGACCGTTATAGTTACGGCCGCCGTTTACTGGGGCTTCAGAAATGAGCTTGCACCCATCGCATTAACCTTCCAGCACCGGGCAGGCGTCAGACCCTATACATCCACTTACGTGTTAGCAGAGCCCTGTGTTTTTGATAAACAGTCGCTTCTCCCTGGCTTGTGCCACCTCTTAATAGTTGCCTAAAAAAAGGTCTTCTTTATTCCGAAGTTACAGAAGCATTTTGCCGAGTTCCTTCAACATCATTCTCTCAAGCGCCTAAATATACTCTATTAATCCACCTGTGTCGGTTTAGGGTACGGTCTAATGATGGAGCTATTTCTTGGGACTTTTTCGCGGCAAGTTCAATCCATTAAGAACTTACAACTTACAAAATCCGTCACTACCATCTGGTTAAGGAATATTAACCTTATTTCCATCGACTACGGCTTTCGCCCTCGCCTTAGGTGCCGACTAACTCTGCGCGGATTAACCTTGCGCAGAAACCCTTGGATTTTCGGCGACGAAGTTTTTCACTTCGTTTATCGTTACTTATGTCAGCATTCGCACTTCTGATACCTCCAGGATCCCTCACGGGTATCCCTTCACAGGCTTACAGAACGTTCCGCTACCAGTTATAATTTCCGAAGAAATTATAAATCCACAGATTCGGTATATGATTTTAGCCCCGTTACATCTTTGGCGCAGAAACTCTATTAGACCGGTGAGCTGTTACGCTATCTTTAAAGGATGGCTGCTTCTAAGCCAACCTCCCGGCTGTTAAGGAATTTCCACATCCTTTCACACTTAATCATAATTTTGGGACCTTATCTGGTGGTCTGGGCTCTTTCCCTCTCGACCATGGACCTTAGCACCCACAGTCTGTCTGTTGAAGAACTACGTTTAGCATTCGGAGTTTTATTAGGTTTGGTAGGAATCTCTTCCCCCTAGCCCATTTAGTGCTCTACCTCTAAACGCATATTTATTCAACGCACTACCTAAATAGTTTTCGCGGAAAACCAGCTATCTACGAATTTGGTTGGCCTTTCACCCCTTACCACAAGTCATCCAAAGACTTTTCAACGTCAACTGGTTCGGTCCTCCGGCAAGTGTTACCTTGCTTTCAACCTGCTCATGGTAAGCTCATTCGTTTTCGGGTCTAATTCATTAAACTAATCGCCCTATTAAGACTTGCTTTCGCTGCGCCTACACCTAGATGGCTTAAGCTTGCTTAACAAATTAAGTCACTGACCCATTATACAAAAGGTACGCCGTCACTCTAAAAAGAGCTACGACTGATTGTAGGCATGCAGTTTCAGGTTCTATTTCACTCCCCTAATAGGGGTTCTTTTCACCTTTCCCTCACGGTACTAGTTCACTATCGGTCACTGAAGAGTATTTAAGCTTAGAGGGTGGTCCCCCTATATTCGAGCAAGATTTCACGTGTCCCGCTTTACTCAAGAATTTTATTAAACATTACTTTTACGGGACTATCACCCTCTATGGTTAGTTTTTCCAAACTATTCAAATTTTTTTAACAAAACTACTGGCCTATTCCGCTTTCGCTCGCCACTACTAACGGAATCTC
>CACIPW010000037.1 GCA_902588635.1 uncultured Pelagibacteraceae bacterium
GTTATTCTTTTCTCGTGGGTTTTAGGAATTTTTAGTACTGCTTCAACACAAGAGTTGTGTACGGAGTGTTTAAGTAAAGTACCTAAAGACATGAGAGATTATGTTTATAACATGGACTTTATGGACAAAGATCAACCTTTAGGACCTACAGTCATGAAAGGTTGGAAAAGCCCAAGAAAACCACCTTGGACGATAGGTTATGCTAGTACTTATGCTGGTAACACATGGCGTAAAGGAGCAATGGAAAGGTTGATGGAAGTAGTTTATCCAAAATGGAAAGCGTTAGGAATGGTTGATGAAATCGTTATAACTCAGTCAAACTTAGATGATACTCTTCAAATTCAACAGATGAGACAAATGATTGATGGTGGAAAAGTTGATGCCATTATTATTTGTTGTTCAAATTTAACCGCTCTTAACCAAACAATTAAGTATGGTTGGGAAAAAGGTGTTCCAACACTTTCTTTTACTGGTTTTACAACTTCACCATACTCAATCAATACATCAGTTAACTATCGATTAGTTGGCTATTATATTGGTGCGTGGATGGCTGAACTTATTGGCGAAAAAGGAAATGTAATAATCATGGATGGAATTCCAGGTTATTCTGCATCTGACCAACAAAGTGATGGAATGAAAGAAGGTCTAGCACAATATCCTAACATAAAAGTTGTTGCACAGTTAGCACACAACTGGACATCGCAAGTTGCACAGAAAGAACTATCTCAGTGGTTATCAAGTAACCCAATTGAGATACATGGTATTGCTGTTCAATCTTCAGGAGAAACTGGAACTTTACAAGCATTACTTCAGTCTGGACGTGATCCAATTCCACCAATTGCATTAGGTGGAGAACTAGGTGCTCTATGTTATTGGAGACAAAACCCAAGTTATATTGATGAAGCGATATACGCTTGGCCTCCAGGAGATGAAATAGAGTTAGGAATGGAAGTGATGATCAGAACTTTACAAGGACAAGGTCCAAGAATTCAATCTATATTGGTTGGTCCTGCAACTAAAAGTTTTGATGATATCAAAGGAATCTTAGGTAAAGATTGTGATAGAAACTCTACAGGTTGGGATAATCCAGGAATTGAAAACTGGGCTCCTAGAGCATATGTAGAAACATTCTTTGATAACCCATCAGATCCAGAGAAATACGATCCAAAATCTCACTAGTACTTTAAAGTTAAAGTATGAGTGCAGAAAAAAATATACAAGACAATGCCTCTAAAAAAGAGGCGTTGTCTGATAAATCAAAAACTGTTCAGGGTGATATTTACGTCCAAGATGTTCATAAATATTTTGGAGTAACTAAAGCTCTTAACGGAGTAAATTTCAGTGCAAATTTTGGCGAGATCCACGCAATAGTTGGAGGTAATGGTTGCGGAAAAAGTACACTTGCAAAAGTATTGTCGGGTGTCTTACCAATTGATAAAGGTAAAGTTTCTGTAATGGGTCACACGCCTACTTCACCTGTTATGGCAAGAGAAATGGGAATAGCTACTGTTTTCCAAGAAGTTATGATCGCTGAAGAAGCTTCTGTTGTAGACAACTTGTTTGTTGGTTCAGATAGCTTTTGGTACAAAAATTTAACACAAAGAGAAAAAGTTATAAAAGCACAAGAACTTATGGAAGATCTTTCAGGTGAATATATAGATCCATACACTCAAGTATTTAATCTTTCATTACCAATTAAAGCTTGGATTACTATTGGAAGAGCATTTTTGCGTGAAAACACAAAATTATTAATTCTTGATGAATCATCTGCTGCACTTGATTTTGATTCAACTGAAAGACTTTTTAAAAAAATGAGAGAGTTAAGAGATAGTGGCGTTGCTGTTTTTATTGTTACTCACAGAATAGCAGAATTAATACGTATAAGTGATAAAGCAACTGTTATGAGAGATGGTAAAGATGTTGGCGTTCTTGAAAAAAAAGATCTTAATGAAAAAAATTTATTGAGTTTAATGACAGGAAAAACAGAGTCTGGAGAAAAATCTACATCTGTTGCGGTACAAACAAAAACTGACAAAGTGGTAATGAAGGCAGAAAACCTAGTTGTTTGGCCTGAAAGTAAACCAGTAAACTTTGAAGTACGTAAAGGTGAAATAGTAGGTGTTACAGGATTAGATGGTAACGGACAGGATGATTTTGTAAAAATTTTAGCAGGTGTACAAGAATCTCATGGAGGTACTACTGAAGTTTTGGATGTTAATAACAAGTTCGTAAAATATAATTCTTTAATGGATGCGAAAAACAATGGAATTTCTTTTGTTTCAGGAGATAGAAAAAAAGAAGGAATACTACCTAATTTAAGTATTTACGAAAATTTAGTAGTTCCACTATATCGAACTACAAGTAAAGCAGGATGGTTAGGTTTTGTTAACTGGCTCGAGTTAAATGGTATATATGAATGGGAAGTTGAAAGACTAAGTATTAAAACTGGTCCAAAAGATAATCTTATAGGTTCGCTAAGCGGAGGAAATCAGCAAAAGGTTATGATAGCCAGATCTTTGGCAACACATCCAAAAATTCTTGTCTTGAATGATCCTGCTAGAGGTATCGATGTAAGTACCAAAAGAGATTTATATACTCATCTTAGAAATTTTGTAGAAGAAGGAAATACTGTTATTTTTTTATCTAGTGAGCTTGAGGAGTTTATCGGACTTTGCCCAAAGGTAATTGTATTTAGACATGGAACGATATTCGATATTTTTGAAAATGAAAAAGTTAATGGAGATACTTTGCTCGAGGGAATGTTTGGTCAAACTCCAGGCATAGGGTCAACTAGTATTAGCAGCTCAAGCAATCAAAGCATTTTGGAGAGTAAAAATCATGATAGAGCTTATGTACAAAATTTAGATGCTACAAATAAAAAAATCATAAAAGTTGTAGATTTTGATAAAGAAAAAAAATCTAACGAAAACAATTTAGACAAAAAAATAAAAATAAAA
>CACIPW010000038.1 GCA_902588635.1 uncultured Pelagibacteraceae bacterium
TCACCCAAAAGATGCAGGGAAAGTTTGGGATAAAGTTTTTGAAGCTGGTAAGGAATTTAAAATATCTCCTTTAGGCTTAGAAGCTTTAGACATGGTTCGTATAGAAGCTGGATTAATATTTTATGGTTATGAGTTTGATGATAAAACAGACCCTTTTGAAGCAGGTATAGGATTTACAGTTCCTCTTAAAACTAAAGAAGATGATTTCATTGGCAAGGAAGAATTAATTAAAAGAAAAAATAATCCACAAAAAAAACTTGTAGGACTTGAACTAGTTGGTCACGAACCAGCAGTAACTGGCAATACAGTTCATATTGGTAGAGGTCAGGTAGGTGTAATAACAAGCGGCATGCTATCTAAAACTTTAAATAAAAATATTGCACTTTGTAGAATAGATGCAAAGCATGCTGAAACAGGAAGTGAAGTTGAGGTAGGAAAAATGGACGGTCACCAGAAAAGAATTCCAGCAAAAATAGTTCCATTTCCTCATTATGATCCGCAAAAATTAAAAGTGAGAGCTTAAATGAAAAGTACAAAAGCTTTACTAGAATTTTGGGAAACGCAGATGAAACAATCTCATACTTCAAGCAATTTTTTTTTTAGAAAATCACCTTCTCACTATCACATGATGCTTATAATAATGGCATATTATAAACAAAATATACCTATAACTGTAGAAGAACTAAAAACAAAACTTTTTAAAACTTCAAGGCCAAAGTCTGCCTTGATAATCAACGAAGCATGTGAAAAAGGTTTTTTTTATTTACAAAAAACTTTGGAAGATCAAAGAAAAAAAAATATCAAGCCAACAGAAAACTTTGTGACAGAATTCGAAGATTATCTTAAAAAATTAAGAGAAATATCTCTTTAACCAGTATTCTTCATGGCTGCAGATATACCTGCTATTGATGTCATCATTGCATCATTAAGATATTTCTTATCATTAGATTTAAATTTTTTCTTTGATATTTTATTCATAACTACGGCTTGTAGTATGTTTAAAACCTCAGAATAAATGTTTCTAACTAGGACCGTTGTTCTAAATTTTTTTCTTTGATTAATTATTTCTCGTGGAGTTATGTATCTATTTAATTTTTTAATTATAGCGAACTCAGATCTAAGTTTATCACCCACTTCTCTTAATTTTTTATCTGCAAGACTATTTTCATAAACCTCTGATATCTCTGGGTCAACTTTTGAAATAACCATATCTAAAATATCCATTGTAGAATTAAAAAATGGCCAATTTTTTTCCATATCTGTAAGAATAGTTTTGTAATTTTTAACTGATGAATATTTTAAGGCATCACCAGTTCCCAACCAAGCAGGCAACATTAATCTTATTTGCGTCCATGCAAATACCCACGGTATTGCTCTTAAGCTTTGAATGTTATCTACATTTTTTCTTTTAGAAGGTCGTGATCCTATTGATAATTTTCCAAGAGCTAAGTGGGGTGTAACAGTTTTAAAATATCTTATAAAATCTGAGTTCTCATTTATATTTTTTCTATAAGCTAAAGTAGAAACTTTTGTCATTTCTTCTATTAATTTTCTCCAACTATCTTTAGGATTCGGAGGTGGATTTAGAGTAGCCTGCATTACAGATCCTATATAGCTACATAAATTATATTTCGCTAAAGGTTCATAACCATATTTTTGCTGAATCATTTCTCCTTGGTCAGTAATTCTAATACGACCATATACCGAATTTGGAGGTTGAGATCTCATCGTTGCTTGAATTGGTCCACCGCCCCTTCCATGTGAACCACCTCTGCCATGGAAAAAAGTAAGTTCAATTTTATATTTTTTTGCGATAATTAAAACTTCTTCTTGAAGTTTGTATTGATGCCAGCTGGCAGATAATTTTCCAGCATCTTTGCTAGAATCTGAATAACCAATCATAATTTCTTGTTTATTTTTGATTAATTTTCTGTACCAACTTAATGAAAAAAGTTTTTCCATAATAGATTTTGCATTTTTTAAATCTTGCAAAGTTTCAAAAAGTGGAACTACTCGTAATTTATTTTTAATATTTGCCTGCATTTGCATTAAATAAACTGCTAAGACATCTGAAGCTGCTGAAGTCATTGATATTACATAAGCGCCTAAACATTCTGATGGCTCATCAGCTAAAATTTTAAGAGTTGACCAAACTTCATTATTTTCTTTATTTTTAAAATTAAAATTTTTGAAACTTTTTCTATTTTTCTTCATTTCACTTATCAAATATTTAATTTTTTTATTTTCATCCCAATTTAAATAATTAGAGTTATTTTTTTTCTTTACATATTCTGCTAATAGCTGTGAATGTCTTGATGACTCTTGTCTTATGTCTAATTTTGCTAAATTTATACCGAAACATTTAGCTCGTCTCATTAAATCGAGCAAATCACCACTCGCAATATTTTCACTTTGGTTTTGTTCTAATGACTCTCGTACAACTCTTAAAGGTTTTAGAATTTGCTCTTTAGAAGATAAAAGTTTTTTTTGGTTTAATGGTTTTTTTGCTACTAAATGTCTTTCTATTAATCTATGTGTCTTTCTTATCTCATCTCTCAATGGTCTTAAATAAACTCTATAAGGCTCAAAAGTTTTTCCAGTGGTTTTTAGAATTTTTTTTGAACATTTTTCCATTGAAAGTCCTCCAATTAATTTTGTTAATTCTTTATCGTAAAGTTTCGCTGCTTCCCATCTTGATAAAAGTATTACTTCTTTAGTGATGGCTGCTGTTACATTTGGATTACCATCTCTATCTCCTCCCATCCAAGATCCAAATTCAATTGGATTAAAATTTTTAGGCAAACCCCTTCCCATATGTTTTACGAAAATAGCGTTTAATCTTCTATAA
>CACIPW010000039.1 GCA_902588635.1 uncultured Pelagibacteraceae bacterium
GTACCAACAATGTGATGATAAAAATGCAGTTAATAAGTAACTTTTACTTTTATCTACTTGGTAAGAAAGATAGGTTAAAAGTGGAATTGATAGTGAGCTCAAAAATACTGTAAAATATCTTCCGTTCTCAGGATAATAACCAAAAAAAATATAAAAATATTTTAATACAAAATCAAAAAGTAAATTTTGCCCCCGCCCTGGGCCAAAACTTCTTTCAAGAGTTTCTGTAAAATTAAGCTGAGGATCTGAAATCCAAAAACCAAAATATTCATCTAGCCAATAGTCATCAAAATTAGCTTGGTACAATCTGTAAAATATACCTAAAAAAATAATTGCTATTAAAATTATAAAACTTTTATTTATTTTTGGCATTTTCAGTTTAGGGTTAGCTTTTAGCAATTATTCATGCAAAAAGTAATAACTTTTATTGTCAGCAAGTAAAAATTAAAGAGTTCTTGTTTACTAAGAAGCTAATAAACTTTAAACCATTATTATATCATGAAAAATAAAAAAATTACTTTATCTATTATTAGAGAAGCAAGAATAGATGAGAATCGGGCGCCATTTTCTCCTACACAAATATCAAATATATTAGATAAATTTCCTAATTTAAAAATAACAGTTCAGCCATCAAAAAGAAGATGTTTTAAAGATAAAGATTACCAGAAGGCAGGAGCACAAATCACTGATGACTTGAGTTCAGCAGACATAATTTTTGGAGTCAAGGAGGTGGAAATATCAACTCTTATTAAAAATAAGACTTATTTATTTTTTTCACACACAAGCAAAGTTCGTCAATATATTGGCCAAGTAATAAATGATAAAGCAATTATATATAAAAAAGAACTTTTAAAAGAAGTAATAAAAAAAAATATTACATTAATTGATTATGAAAATTTAAGAAACGTTTCAGGAGAAGGTTATCGATATCTTGGCTTTGGTAGATTTGCAGGTATTATAGGTGCTTATAACACTTTAAATCTTTATCTAAAACTATCAACCGAGCAAACACTTCCAAGGGCTTTTGAAATCAACAACTATGAACAAATAAAAAAAATAATTAGTAAACAAAATTTTAATAAAATAAAAATATTACTTACTGGAAGTGGTAGAGCATCTAGAGGTGCTATGGAAATGTTGAAACATGCAAATATTAAACAAGTTACACTTAATGATTATTTAAAAAAAAAATATGATGAAGCAATTTTTTGTAATATTTCAGCAAAAAAACACATAGAAAAAAAAGATGGTAAAGATATTTCTAAAGTAAAAAATTATCTATTTGATACAGATATATTTATAGCGTGTCATTATTGGGATCCAAAATTTCCAATATTATTTTCTCCAAAGCAAATTAATGAATTTAAAAATTTAAAAATTATAGGTGACGTTACATGTGATATAAATGGATCGGTACCAACAACTATAAAGTCAACATCAATTGCAGATCCTTATTATTCAATTGATACAGAGTCAATGAAAGAAATAAAATTAGGTAACAAAGGTATAGCTGTTATGGCAGTTGATAATTTACCTTCTGAATTACCACAAGATGCTAGTGAAGAGTTTGGTAGTAGTGTTATATCAGAAATTTTACCTTATTTAATAGATAAAGATGATGGTCGAATAAATAGAGCTACTACAGCTTCAAATGGAAAATTTTGTTCAAAGTTTTTTTATTTAAATGATTTTATAAATTAATAATATTTGTTTACAACATTTGCAAACCAACACCAGTTTTGGGGTAGGTATACAGATTGTAGTTTGCGGTTAGTTCGTGTCCTGCTTTAATATCCTTTATTGTGATCAAAAACATATATTTCGCATCACTCTTTTCATCTAAATTATAAAACATATTTTCCCTATCATTTTTTCCATCTTTAAGTACTTTTTTATTTACTGTTGGGTCTACCATATCTCCAAATTTTAATTTTGGTAAAACATCAGATACCATTCTAATTAAATTTGGATCGTTCGAGTGATTGTAAAAACCTCCTAATGGTGTTCTGATATATTTGTTTTCAAACTGTTCATCTCTTATATGAGTTACCCCAATAAAAATATTTTTTTTAATATCTTCGTTTGCGTAAAGTCCCAATCCTTCTATTGGTGAATTTTTAATAGTTAATTGTTTTGGTAAAGGTCTATACATTATACAATCGCTTCGTTTGGAGACACAAAGTTATGCCCAAAAACATCAGCGACAGCTTTATATGTCACGCTTCCTTTGTATACATTTAATCCTGCAAGAAAATTGGGATCATCTTTAAGAGCTTTTTTATAACCATCTTTTGCAATCTTAGATAAAAAAGGTAGTGTTGCTTTATTTAGAGCCAATGTCGAAGTCCGTGGTACCCCGCCAGGCATGTTGGCAACACAGTAATGCACAATGTCGTCTACAATGTAAGTTGGTTCTGCATGAGTTGTGGGTTTACTAGTTTCAACACATCCTCCTTGGTCTATTGCAACATCAACTATTACTGACCCACGTTTCATTTTCTTTAGCATTTTCTTAGTTATTAACTTAGGTGCTTCTGCGCCGGGAATTAAAACACCTCCAACTAATAAATCACATTCGGAAATTAATTTTTCTAAATCAATTTTATCACTATGTTGTGGAACAATTTTATCGCCAAACATTTCTGTTAATTGTTTTAATCTTGCTTCAGATTTATCAACAATATGTACCTTTGCCTGTAAACCTGTTGCTATAATTGCTGCGTTCTCTCCAACAACGCCACC
>CACIPW010000040.1 GCA_902588635.1 uncultured Pelagibacteraceae bacterium
AAATTAAATATTTTAAATGCTAGTTTGTTAGCTATGAAAAGAGCAATTAAAAAACTTAAAAAAAAACCTAGACTGATCTTAATTGATGGAAATAAAGTTCCAAAATTACAAAATTACAAAATTAAAAATATAGTTAAAGGTGATCAAAAAGTACCTGAAATTTCTGCCGCATCAATAATAGCAAAAGTGTCTAGAGATCGCTTAATAACAATTATGTCAAAAAAGTATAAAAATTATAGTTGGGATGAAAATGCTGGGTATGGAACTAGTAAACATTTAAGGGCCATTAAAAAATTTGGAATTACAAAACATCACAGAAAAACATTTAGACCAATATACAACATGTTGAGTCCTTAATATTTTAAGCAACTATTAGGACTCAAATTAATTCAATCTCAGGTTGACGGGGACTCCAGGCTGGAGTCTAATTGTTTTTTATAAAATGAGTAATTCAAATTTAAAAAACAAAATTATCAATGGGGATAGTCTTAAAGAGTTAAAAAAAATCCCTGATGAAACTTTTGATCTTGTGTTTGCTGACCCTCCATACAATCTACAGTTAAAAAATGAATTAATTAGACCCGATAGATCTAAAGTAAATGCGGTAAATGATAAATGGGACAAATTTGGAAGTTTTAAAATTTATGATGATTTTACAATTAAGTGGCTTAAAGAATGTAAAAGAATTTTAAAAAAAAATGGAAGCATTTGGGTTATAGGAAGTTATCATAATATTTTTAGAGTTGGCACAAAAATTCAAGATTTAGGTTTTTGGATATTAAATGATGTAATCTGGAACAAAAATAATCCAATGCCAAATTTTAGAGGAACAAGGTTTACTAATGCTCATGAAACTTTAATCTGGGCATCTAAAGATGAAAAATCAAAATATACTTTTAATTACCAGTCATTAAAATGTTTAAATGACGATCTTCAAATGAGATCAACTTGGAGCATGCCTATTTGTAGTGGAAACGAAAGATTAAAAGAAAAAGGTAAAAAAGTTCACTCCACTCAAAAACCAGAAGCATTACTTCATCGAATACTTTTGGCTTCTACAAACAAAAATGATTTTATTCTAGATCCATTTTCAGGTTCTGGAACTACCGCTGTAGTTGCAAAAAAACTTGGAAGAATTTTTTATGGAATTGAGAAAGACAAAACTTACTTTGATGCTGCAAACAAAAGAGTGAAAAATACAAAACCAATAGAAGACGACTATTTGGATGTTTTGCAAAATAATAGATCTAAACCCAGAATTCCTTTTGGTTCATTAGTAGAAATGGGTGTAATTCGACCAGGCACAGAAATATATGATCAAAAGAAAAAAATTAATGCAAAAATTATGGTTGATGGAAGTATTAAATACCAAAAATCTGAAGGTTCTATTCATAAAGTTGCAGCCAAAATATTAGGCGCTGATAGCTGCAATGGTTGGACTTATTGGCATTATAAATCTGGAAATTCTCTTAAGCCAATAGACGAATTAAGACAAAGACTAAGACCTGGTAATTAATCTCTATAAATTCTACCTAAATAGTTATCTAAAAAATTTTTATTATTAACTAATATTTTTAAGATTAAATTTCTGAATGGAACTATAAAAGGATTCGAAAGATGAAAGGCAAAATGGTTTAGTTTCGATCTCCAGTTAACTTCTTTGATTTTCAAACGTCTTTTTTTATAATAACTATCAGTATTATTATTTATTTCATCAATGACTTCTTTTCCTGCTTCTATTGATTGCGATGCACCCTGTGCAAATGATGGTGGAAAAGTGAACAATGCATCTCCAATAAAATAGATATTTTTATAATCAAAATTTTCAAATTTTTCACTTACATAAATAGGAAAAGATTTAATATTTTCCAATTTATCATTCAAATTTAGAGATGTTTTTTGATATATTTCATTGCTCAAAGATTTTAAAAATTCACTACTTTCGAAAAGACTTTGGTTTAAAGTCTCATTTTTGCTAAGCTTTTTTCTGATTATAGATATAAAGTTAAATTCATTATTTTGATTTACTGGATATATAACAAAATGAAAATTTGAACCTAAGTATAGTGAAATATCATTATTGTCTATATTTTTAATACTACCTCTTAAAGCTACCGAATTAAAAAATTTTGGACTTGTATCTTTTGATAAAATAATTGACTTTGTTTTTGAAAAAACTCCATCGGAAACAACGAGATAGTCAAATGCTTCGGTTGAATTATTTGACAAAGAAAGTTTAATTTTTTCACCGTGTTCTACGCCAGTTAATTCTATATTGTTTTTAATTTTTTCGGTTGGAATATTGTTTAAAAGAAATTTAATTAAAAATGATCTTTTAAGAGTGGTGTATCTTTTGTTTTCGTCGTTAAACTTTGAAATATCTATCTCACATATTTTTTTAGAAGTTTTAGCATCAAAAAAATTAACTTTTTTTGGAAAAGATATTTCATTAGCAGCTATATTGTTAAAACCTATTTCGTTAAGTAATTTAATGCTATTAACTGAAAGTTGTATTCCATATCCATCATTTAAATCAAGCTCAGATTTTTTTT
>CACIPW010000041.1 GCA_902588635.1 uncultured Pelagibacteraceae bacterium
TTGATAAAATACGGCTGATATCAAGTTTTGAAGGAGATTTGCCTATTCCTTCTAAATTAAAATGTTTAACACTTTCATCTAAAGTAAATATTTCCTTATCTTTAAAAGACCAACCTAATCTTAATAAATAATTTCTTAATGCTTCAGGCATTATGCCAATTTTTGAGTAGTCATCTAAAGTTGATGCTTTGTCTCTTTTAGATAGTTTTTTTCCTTCTGTAGTGTGGATTAAAGGAATGTGAGCAAATGATGGAAGTTCCCATTTCATAGCTAAATATATTTGCATTTGTTTAAATGTATTGATTTTATGATCATCACCTCTAATTATATGTGTCACTTTCATTTGGTGGTCGTCTACAGACGCGGACAAATTATAAGTTGGCGACCCATCGTTTCTCAAAATAACAAAATCTTCAATAGTGCTGTTATCAATTTGTACTTCTCCTTGCACCAAATCTTTTAAAGTAGAGTACCCCTCGATTTTACTTTTAAATCTTATAACTGGTTTAATGTTTTTTGGAATTTCTTTTTCATTAAGATCTCTACATTTTCTACTATAAATATAAGGAAGTTTTTTTTGTTTGGCTCTTTTTTTTTGTTCTTCTATTTCTTCATTTGAACAAAAGCATTTATAAGCATTTCCATTTTTTAATAATTCGTTTGCAGTATTAACATGACTATTTATTTTTGTGGATTGTATATATTCATTGCCATCATATTCTATGCCTATCCACTTTAAGGATTTAATAATTTGGTCTTTGTATTCATCTTTAGATCTTTCTTTGTCTGTATCTTCTATCCTTAAATGAAAAGTTCCACTTTTGTTTTTAGAAAATAACCAATTGAACAATGCAGTTCTGACTCCACCTATATGAAGAGGACCAGTTGGTGATGGAGCAAATCTTGTTGCTACTTTAGACATTAGAAATGTTTAGACTATTTTTTTAGAAGTTTCTATATAAAGATACCAAAACGCCTTGAACTTTCACTCTATCTGGACCAAAGATTTTAGTTTCGTAGTTCTTATTTGCGCTCTCAAGAGCTATAGTTTTACCTTTGCGTCTGATTCTTTTAAGCATCGCTTCATGATCATCAATCAATGCAACTACAATTTTTCCATTTTCAGCTGTATCAGATTTTTTTACAATAACTGTATCACCCTCGTTTATTCCAGCTTCTATCATCGAATCTCCCTGAACTTTTAAACCAAAATATTCTCCATTTTTTTCTAAATTATTTGGTAATGGAATTCTTGAAACTTCGTTTTGAATGGCTTCAACGGGTGTTCCAGCGGCTATTTTTCCTAAAACTGGTACCTCTGCTGCATCGCCATTTTTAATGTTTTTTTCATCCAAGCCACCTCTAATTACGCTAGGTGAAAAACTATTATATATATCGTTAGCAGAAGCTGTTTCAGGTAGTTTTATCACCTCTAACGCTCTTGCTTTATGAGCAAGTCTTCTAATAAAGCCTCTTTCTTCTAATGCACTAATTAATCTATGAATTCCTGATTTTGACTTTAGGTTTAAAGACTCTTTCATTTCTTCGTAAGAGGGAGAAACACCAGAAGCTCTCAACTTTTTGTTGATAAATAAAAGTAGGTTTTTTTGCTTTTTAGTTAACATAGAACAAATATCGTACAAAATCTGTTCTATAAAAGTTCTTCTCAATTAACAATAGTTTAAAAGTCAATAAAATGAGGCTTAATTTGGTTAAAGAACAGAAAAAAGTGAATTTTTATCCAGGTTTTTCAAAAGTGATTCACCTATTAAAAAAGTTTTTATATTTGTTTTTTTATTAATTTCAAAAAGTTCATCTTTTGTTTTAATTCCACTTTCAGAAATTAAAGGTCCAGCATGATTTACCAGAACATCGCTAACCTCATAAGTTGTGCTTATTTCAGTTTGGAGTGTCTTGAGATTACGATTATTTATACCTATTAACGCTTCATTAAATCTTAGGGCTTTTTTTGCTTCTTTAACAGTGTGAACTTCTACAACTACCGACATGTTTAGTTTAAGTGCTTCTTCATATAATTGATCAGCTAACTTATCATTTACACCAGCAATAATAATTAAAATTGCATCAGCACCATGGCTTTTTGCTAAATGAATTTGAAATGGATCAATAAAAAAATCTTTACACAAAATTGGTAAATTTATTTTTTGTTTAATTTTATTTATGTGTATTAAATTACCCAAAAAAAAATCTTCTTCTGTTAAA
Source organism: uncultured Pelagibacteraceae bacterium (assembly GCA_902588635.1). Lineage (GTDB taxonomy): Bacteria > Pseudomonadota > Alphaproteobacteria > Pelagibacterales > Pelagibacteraceae > Pelagibacter. Next base: position 2,224 of record CACIPW010000041.1, read on the forward strand.
ACAGATATGCATGTAGCTTTATTGGAATTATATATTTCAGCAATTTTTAAAGGATCATAATCTTCAATAATAATTCCTGC
>CACIPW010000042.1 GCA_902588635.1 uncultured Pelagibacteraceae bacterium
TACTTGTAAATAACAAAGGCTAGTTTCATAATCAAACTGATTCGTATGAATATAGATTACACTGTAACAGCTTTGATGTTTCCTGCTATTCCACTTTTAATGAGTGTTTATGGCAATCGTTTTCACACATTAAGCAATTTAATTAGAAAAATTCATGATGAATATGTTTGGGAAAAACACATTCCACCAGAATGGGAAAAACAGCTAATTAATTTAAATGGAAGGGTTAAGTGGTTAAAATATACACTTGCATGTGCAAGCTTTGGATTTTTATTTAATATGATGACAGTCTTTGCTCTTTATTTAGATATGATTTTTATGGCAAGGATTATCTTTGGATCTTGTTGTTTAGCAATGATAGTTTCAGTTATTTTTTTTATCAGAGATATACATCTTTCTACAGAAACTTTGAAATTACATTTATCTGATATGAAAATTGACTTAGATTAAGGAATAATTATTGCTGGACCATGAATCTTTCTAGATTCTAGTTCTTTATGGGCATCAATAACATTTTCTAATTTATATTTTTTAAAAATTTCAATTTTTACTTTTCCAGACTTAACTTTTTCAAATAAAATTTTTGCTCCTTCATTGATTTCTTCTCTAGTACTAAGATAATGTTGCATAGAAGGTCTTACAAAATATAAGTTTTTTGGTTGAAGTAATTTTGGAACATTTAAGTCTGCTAATGGTCCCGATGCATTTCCAAAAGAGACCATCATACCTCTTATAGTTAAACACTCTAGTGAACCTTCAAGCGTACTTTTTCCAACCCCATCATAGACAACTGGAACACCTTTTCCATCAGTAATTTCCAAGACTTTTTTTGGAAACTTTTCTTTATTGTAATTTATAACATGATCATATCCATAGCTTTTTGCTTTTTCAATTTTTTCGTCAGCTCCAACTGTTCCAATTACAGTGCATCCTAGAGATTTTGCCCATTGACCAAATATTTGCCCAACGCCACCTGCAGCCGCATGAAATAATATTGTTTGTCCAGATTTAACAGGATAAGTTTTATGCAATAAATAAAAAACAGTTAAACCTTTTGTCATTAGTGTTGCAGCAACTTCAATGTTAATACCATCAGGAACTTTTACAATATTTTTAGTTGGATAATTTCTGTGTGTTGAATAAGCACCCAGTGGCATACCTGCATAAGAAATTTTATCACCAACTTTAAATTCTTTTATATTAGAGCCCACTTCCTTGATAATCCCAGCACCTTCTGCACCTATACCTGATGGAAGTTTTAAAGGATAAAGTCCCGATCTATGGTAAGTATCAATATAATTTAGACCTATTGCCTTATGTTCTATTGTAACTTCATCAGCACCTGGTTTATCTAGAGTTATATCTTTTAATTCTAATACTTCTGGACTGCCGTTTTTTGATATTTGTATTGCTTTCATTTTACAAAGGTTCCGTTGTGATAATCATTTACAGCTTCAAGTATTTCAGATTTTGTATTCATAACAAACGGACCACCTCTTGCAATTTTTTCTTTTATTGGATTTCCAGATACTAGTAAAAATTTAGATTTTGTCAAAGCAGAGACTTGAAGTTCTTCACCTTTAGTTAATAAAATTAAAGTTGAATCTTTAATATTATCGTGTGTTTGTTCTCCAATCTTTATTTCACCATTAATTAGATAAATAAAAGTGTTATGAGTAGATGGTAATTTAAATTTAAATTCTTTATCTTTTTTAAGTTCTACATCAAAATAAATGGGTTCAACATTATGTCCTTTTACTGGGCCTTCTGCATTTTCAAACTTACCAGCAATAACTTTTATCTTTTTATCATCATCTTTATGAATCTGCATTTTGTCTGAATCTATATAGATATAATCAGGTTTGCTCATTTTAAGTTTAGCTGGCATATTTATCCATAATTGAAACCCGTGAAGCCTTCCATTAGTCATTACAGGCATTTCCGAATGAATTATTCCACTTCCTGTTTTCATCCACTGGACATCACCTGAAGTCATTTTTCCCTTTGCTCCCGTGCTATCTTTATGTTCAAATTCACCTTCTAGCATGTAAGTTACTGTTTCGATTCCTCGATGAGGATGAGGAGGGAATCCTCCAATATAATCGTCCTTATTTTTTGAGCCAAATTCGTCTAACATTAAGAAAGGATCAAAATAATTAGGTTCGACACCTATACTTCTTTTTAATTTAACGCCGGAAGTAATAAAAAATTATTTAAGTTCTTTTGAA
>CACIPW010000043.1 GCA_902588635.1 uncultured Pelagibacteraceae bacterium
TGGTAAGAAAAATTATGATGGTTATAAATCTGCTTACATGTGTACTATAAAAAAAATTCAAGAAACAATAAATTTCTTAGACAAATTTGATTCCAATTCAACAGTAATATTTCAAAGCGACCATAACTGGCCAATGTCAATTAATAGGCAAGAAAAAAAAATGATTTTCAACTTAATAAAAGTAAATAGTAATTGCAAAATAGAAAAAAATATAAATTTGCATAACGTTAATGTGTTAAGGTTAGTTTTTTCTTGTATGACTGGAAATACTACAAATTATATAATTAATTAATTTTTTAAATTATTTGGTTAGTATAAACTTGATAGATTTTAAGAACTGTTGTATTCATTTACATTTTAGGGCCTGTAGCTCAGTTGGTTAGAGCAGTACACTCATAATGTATTGGTCCCAGGTTCGAGTCCTGGCGGGCCCACCAAATTTACTTATTAATAAAATCTTTTAAATTGGAGAAGAGAGCATTTATATCTCCATCATTACTTTGAATAATTGAGTTAAACTCTTCTTTTTGAGTCCTTGCTAAACTTAGACCTTCAATTATCAAATCTCTTATCAGAGGTTTTTCTGGATTTTTTGTATAAATTCTCCAATCTATTTTAACTTCAGGTCTTTCATCTGTAGCTATCAGTATACTTGATACTATTGTATATTTTTCACTTATTTTTTCTTGAGAATGTACATCAATTTTAGGGTTTGAATATTCGGCCAATCTACTTGAAAAACTTTTTAAAAAATATTTGTTGAAAAGTTCAGAATATTCTTTTTTTTGTTGATCATTTAAGTTTTTTCTATGTTTGCCAAGTGTGTAAAACCCTATCCCTTTGATATCAACAGTTTCTAACGCAACTTCTTTAAGTTTTTTAATTTTGTCTTCTTTAGAAAGATTATTGCTTAGTATGGAGGAAGCTCTATTAACTGTAGATTGAACAAAAATATTTGGCTCTACAGAATATGAATTTTTTACAAGGCTAAAAAATAAAAATAAAATAGTTAATAAATATATTTTCTTTTTAAAATGCATTTATAGATAGAAATTAATTTGAACTTACTTCATCCCAGTCGTTGTCATCCTGGGTTTCTGTTGTTTGTTTTGAATTTAATATCTTTCGTTGTCTGTCTTGTAGATATAAGCTTTTCACCGATGCGTAGAAGTCCATTGAATTTTCTTCCAAGTTATCTATCGCCTCTAAATTTTTTGCCCTAAAGTCAACTCCTCCAGCTCCTTTGCTTATATAGTAATCTGAATCTTTAAAATATTGTGTGTCATTTCTTACGGTAACATTGTACCAAGGATCACCACCAAACATTCCAACCATTGTTCCTACTGTATCTCTCGCAGTAGAGGGGCCTAAAATTGGTAAAACTATATAACATCCAGGTCCAGAACCCATTACTCCAAGCGTTTGTCCGAAGTCTTCTTTTTCGTATTTTTCAAATCCCATACCTTTTGCTACATCAAAGATTCCTAATATTCCAACTGTCGAGTTAATGCCTAACCTTGCTATATTTGTTCCTGCTTTACCCAGATCTCCTTGTAGAGCATTGTTTGGTATCGTAACTAAGTTTGAAAGGTTACCAAGAAAGTTACTAGTTATAGTTCTTATGCCGCTTGGTAATTTTCTGTAACCAATTGCAATTGGTCTTAAAATAGCTTTATCTAGACCCTTATTAAATTTAAAACTCGCTCTATTAAACCCTTCAGAGCAATCTTTAACATCTGTTGAATTGCTAGATTCAGCATTTGTAGCAAAAGCCACACAAACACTCAATAAAGATATGATCAAAATTTTTTTCATTTTTTTAAGTGTATGTGTATAATAACATAATTTCTAATGCAAATTTAGTATTTAATAGCAATGTCTTTAAAAACAACAGTAAACTACTCACCAAATTTTAATACAAAAAAAAGACTTAAGAAAAGCATAAAATTTTTAATTTTTCATTACACTGGAATGAGAAGTGAAAAAGGTGCAATAAAAAGATTAACTAGTATTCAATCTGAAGTTGCAAGTCATTACTTGATTAAAAGAAATGGAGAA